>CAVIPP010000034.1:0-13480 GCA_963644615.1 Oscillospiraceae bacterium | reverse complement strand
ATGCTTTTTGGTGCAATTTTAAATATAAGTTTATCATTATTATTTGGCTTAGTTACTTTTAAAGATACACCTGCTATTGGAGTTTCAATTGCAACTTCAATTTCTGATTTAATGGTCTTAATAACTTTATTTGCACTTACCTGGAAAGATTCTAAAATTCTTTTAATAAATATCAACAATCTAAAATTGTTATTAATTTCAATATTAATCGGGGTAATAACATATTTCCTAACTGGCATAATAAATAACGCTTTATTAGGTTTAAATATGTCGTCTCAAACTGTCTACATTCTTGACATAGTAATAATGTTATTAATCGACGCACTAATTTATATTTCGCTACTAATTCTTAGCAAAGAAAAATTGACAAAATCAATCATTAAATCGATAAAAAAATAAAAGATTCAGCGTTGAGTCTGAACCTTTTATGATCTTTATAAATTAGATAGCTTCAATTGTGTATACGTTCCAGTCAGTGGATGCTTTATAACTTTCCACTAATTTTTCAGGAACCTTGATAGTAGTTAATGACGTACAACCATCTAGTCCATTACCTTTATTGACAACACTACTACTATTTAGTGTTAATGTATGTAAAGATGTACAATCTTTTAACACACTATCAGGCAAGGATTTAATGTTAACACTGAAGAATATTTCAGTAAGTGACGAGCAACCTTCAAATGCATTTGCGCCAATTGTGTTAATTGAATCTGGCAAGACTAGTCCATTAAGAAGTGAGCAACCTTTAAATGAATTGTTACCGATAGTTTTTAAGTTTGTTACGGCAGTTAAATCTAATGAAACAAGCTTTGTGCAGTTTTCAAAAGCACCAGCTTCAATATCAGAAAGGTTATTAGGAGCAACAACACTTTCGATAACAGTGCCTTTAAAAACACTGTTCTTATAACTAGATAAAGTGATTCCTTCACCAAAAGTCAGGCCAGTTCCTAAAGAAGTACATCCTTCAAAAGCCGAACTATATATTTCAGTAATTGTTGATGGAATATTTATAATAGATAAGCTATCGCAGTTTTTAAATGCAGAAGAGTAAATCATTTTAATTTTTGCATCATCAGGAATGATAACTTCTGTTAGCGATTTGCAATCTTCACAAATAGAAGGAGCAATATAACTGACACCTTTATATTTGTCATAATCAGTTATATTTTGTGAGAAATCAATCTTCGTAATAGCGGTTCTTGTAAATATTTTAGAACCATTAGAAATTGAACTAGATCCAAGTGAAGCAACTGTCATAGGAACATGAACTTCATTAGATGCAGTTTTATTGCCATTATTATCTACTAAAATTATTTCTTTAAAAGATATGTCTCCTTCAAAAACTGAGTCACCGAATAAGGAGACACCTTGAATAATGTCGTCACTATATTTCCATTCTCCATAGACACCATTATCGTTTAATGTGCGACTAATAAATTTAGTCGCAGTAGTGTTGTTATATAGTGTAATACCCGTTAGTGATGTGCATCCAGCAAAGGCGCTTGAAGAGATAGTATTAACATTATAAGGTACCTCAAAATGTGATAATTTGGTATTTTGGAATGCACTTGAGCCAATAGATTTAATATGTGAAGTAGAAGCGACATATTCACTATCAGGGAAAACAAATTCTGTTAGATTAGTGCAGTCTAAGAACGCTGACGAAGGTATTGTATCCAATGAATTAGAAACAGTAACTTTTGTTAATTTTACATTTTTTCTAAAAGCAGAAGCTCCGATAGAATGGACACTTTCAGGAATGGTGATTTCTCCTTCAAGTTGACTATTAAAAGCAAACGAACCTTCACCTATTGAATACACATTTGAAATATTAGGCAGTTCGGTTAGTACACAATTTGAAAATGCATTGTCGCCAATTTTTGTAATGTTGTCAGGAAGGATGACTTTTTCAAGCGAAGAGCAACCAGAAAATGTGTCGTTATTGACATAATCTAAGGTTGTTGGATATTCAACAGCAATAATTCTTGATTGATCTTTAAAAACACCATCAGACATATGAGTAAATCTACTTAAATCGATAATATCTACATCAGGATATTCGTCAATCAATGTTGAAGTTGAACTTCCAACAAGAATTGTATCGTTTTCCATTTCGCCCTTATAGGAGTAAAGGAATTTGCCAATCATCACTTCGCCGTCTTCTTGTTCTTCAATCCATTTAGTGCCAGCAAAAGCGTCTGTGCCGATTTCTTCAAGATCACTTGGAGCGTTAAAACTTGTTAAATTTATACAATCTTTAAAAGCTTCTGCACCAATTACTTTTATGGTGTCAGGAAAATCAACAGTTTCAATATTTTGGAAATATTCACAGCTACCCGAAGCAAGTTCTACTACTGGATAACCACCAAGTTTTCGTGGAATACGAAGATGAGTAGGAATTTCAACTGTTTCATCTTCAGATAATTTGTTAATAACAGTACCGACAATGTTATTATTTTCATCATATTTGTATGAATAATCATAAATATCGATATTGTTATAATCTAAGAAAATCTTATCAATGAGAAAATAATATCCAACCGCAACAGCCGCAACAGTAACAGCGGCAATCGAACAGCCAATAATGATTTTATTTCTCTTAGCATGAGGTTTTTCTTCAACTGGTTTTGGTTCTATATATTCCATTATTTTTTACCTCCATGCATTCTAATAATTTCTTTATATTTTTTTAATTCGGCATGATTACAGCGGACATAGTGTCCAGGTTCAACCTCATAAAAATCAGGAACGTCATCATAACGATAATGGTGCATAAAAGGGTCATACGTAACAACTTTTTTATATCTTTCGACTTGTGGATCAGGAATAGGCACGGCTGAAAGTAAACTTCTTGTATATGGATGAAGTGGCATTTCAAATAGCCTATTTGCGCTGGCAAGCTCAACAAGTCGACCACCATAGATAACACCAATACGATCAGAGATATATTTAACGACACTTAAATCGTGAGCGATAAATACAACTGTCATATTGTTTTCTTTTTGGAACTCTTTAATTAAGTTTAAAACTTGAGCACGAATCGAAACGTCGAGAGCAGATATTGGTTCATCAGCGATAATAACATCAGGATTAAGAACCATAGCTCTAGCGATTCCAATACGTTGACGTTGTCCACCACTAAATTCGTGTGGATAACGTTTTAAATGTTCTGGGCGAAGTCCAACACGTTTCATGATATTTTCAACTTTAGCTAAACGTTCTTCTTCAGAATCATAAAGGTGGAAAGCTCTAAGACCTTCAGAAGTAATATAATCTACATTTGCCCTATCATTAAGTGATGCACTAGGATCTTGGAAAATCATTTGAACCTTCATTTTTAATTCACGAGATCTTTTGTGTCCGATATTGCCACTAATGAGGTGGCCATTATAACGAATTTCACCATTTAAAATAGGGATGATACGCATAATTGAACGACCGACTGTAGTTTTGCCAGATCCAGATTCACCGACAAGACCAAAAATTTCACCGCGTTTAATCGCTAAATTAAAATCTTCAACAACAACACGCAGATCAGTGCCAAGTTTAAATCCTATATCTACATGAGATAAGGTAATAATATCGTCTGGATTACCTTTGACTTCGCTTAAAGGTGAATCATCGTGTTCTTTATATTTAGAACCTTTCTTATGATTGTGAGAGACGTTTTCAGGACGATATATTGGTTCAGCATCAATGTATTTTTTAGCTTCGTTTAATGCGATAGCTTCATTAGCTTTTTCAATATCTATTTTATTATTCATTGAAAATCGCCTCCTCTCTTTGAAGTTCCTTAGCAGCAGCCTTCATTCTCTTTTTAAGATTTTGAATGATGACAGGTTTTTTAACTTTTGGAGCATTTTTATCAAGTAACCATGTCTTAGCGTAGTGAGTATCACTAATCTTAAACATTGGTGGCTCAAGAACGTAGTCAATTTTCATTGCATAATCGTTACGAATTGCAAAGGCATCACCAATAATTTCACTAGTGAAAGCAGGTGGATTACCTTTAATATAGACAAGAGGCTCTTCTTTTGTTCCAAGTTGAGGAAGTGAAGAAAGTAAAGCCCACGTATATGGATGAGCAGGCTCATAGAATATATCTTCAGCTGTCCCGTATTCGACGATTTGACCACCATACATAACAGCAATACGATCCGCAACATTGGCAACAACGCCTAAGTCATGTGTAATGAAAATAGTAGTCCATTTATATTCGTGTTGAAGTTCTTTAATAAGTTCAAGAATTTGCGATTGAACGGTAACATCTAGAGCGGTTGTAGGTTCATCACAAATAAGAATTTCTGGATGACACGCTAAAGCAATAGCGATGACAACTCTTTGTCTCATACCACCACTATATTGGAAAGGATAATCTTTAACACGTTGTGCTGGTTGAGGAATTCTAACTTTTGTAAGTAACTTAATTGTTTCAACCGTTGCTTGTCGACGTGGCATAGCGTGAGGTTTACAGCTTTTAGTTAACTTAGCGCGTTTTTTAGCACTTCTTCTAGCTAATGATTTTTGAATTACATTTGGTTTATCTTCGTAAAGATATTTTACTTCTTCTTCATAATATTGTTCTTCTAACTCTTCTAAAGAAGGAAGAGCGTTCATTCTAGCTTCTTTTTCTTCATTAGAAAGAGCATTAAAAGCTTTAATTTCTTCAGGCGATGGTTTTGAATGAATCATTAAAACTTCTTCAATTTGATAACCAATTGTTAAAAGAGGATTTAATGATGTCATAGGATCTTGGAAAATAGTAGCAATCTTTTTGCCACGGATTCCAAGCCAATCTTTAGTGGTTTTTAATTTTGTTAAATCTTGTCCATGATACATAATTGATCCATCAGAAATATATCCATTCGAATCAAGCATACCTGTAAATGTCTTAGTGAAAACAGATTTACCTGAACCAGATTCACCAACAATAGCAAATGTTTCCCCTTTATAAACATCTAGAGAAATATTACGTATAACAGACATCTTTTTACCATGTGAAAGGAAACCAACACAGAGGTTTTTAACTTCAAGAATTTTTTGTTTTTCTTCCATGCTATGTTTTCTCCTTTCTACCTATGGTTTTTAGGATCTGTCGCATCCGCTAAAGTAAGACCAACAATATAAAATGAAACCGTTAAAGGAACCATTACTATAAGTGGAACTATTAATAAGTTTGGATGATCAATCCATTCTCCAGCAGATGTAACAGCAGTCAATAACTGTCCAAGTGTTATATCACCATTGCTTGGTGAGAACGATAAACCAAAGAAGGCTAGACCAACTTCGCTACTAATTGCGCCAGGAATAGCAGTCGAAACCACTGTAACGATAACAGAAACTAAATAAGGCAATAAGTTATGTGTGATCATTGCACGTGGTGAACTACCCAGTGTCAACGAAGCGACATTGTATTCACGGTTACGAATAATAATGATTTGATTACGAATAAATCCAGCAAGCCCTAACCAACCAAACATACAAAGGACTAAAACAATCGTCCAGAAGCTAGGATTGAGGAATTGCATGAGAAGGAAGTATAAAAGAATACTTGGAACATTATTAACAAAGTTACGGAATTCAATCATAATTGGGTCCAATTTACGGAAATAACCCCAAATTGAGCCTATCAATATACCGACAACAGTATCAATAAGTGCAACGACAGTTCCAAGCACTAGTGATAATCTAGTTCCAACCCAAACAGCAGTCCAAAGGTCGACCTTATCGAAATAGGAATTAGATAAAGAACCACCTGTACCAAAGAAGTGTTCAGCTGACCAAGGAAGGTTTGGTTCAAACTCAGACTTAACAAGACCTTTAGCCTCATCAGTAACCATAGAATAATTGGTCATCATTGGACCAAAAATGGTAAAGAAAATTAAGATAAAAATCACTGCTATACAAATAATAGTTAGTGGTCTTTTAAAGAGTTGCTTAATTGTTTCTCTCCAATATGAATAAGGAGCAGCATTAAGTTTTTCAATTTCTTCATCGGAAGCACCAACAACAGTGAAGAGATCTTCAACGTTATGGTAAACCGTAGAATCAATATTTTTAATATTGTTAGTTTCTAACATAATCTCACTCCTTTCTAATCGTCACTAAAACTGATACGAGGATCAATAATAGCGGTGATAATATCACCTAATAAATATGAAATGACACTAATCAAAGCTGTAACAATAATAATTCCTTGGAGAACATAAACATCAAGTTTACTTGCTGTTTCAACTTGATATGCAAGAATACCAACACCTGGAATTCTATAAATCTTTTCAAGGAAGAATGTACCGAGTAAGGCACCTAAAATAGCGGCAGGAATAGAGCGAATAAGTGGAACAATCGCGTTTCTTAAAACGTGAACACTAAGAATTCGTCTTTCAGACAAACCTTTTGCTCTAGCAAATTTAACATAATCTGAATTAAATTCATCAAGCATATAACGTCTAACCCAAAGTGCAATTCCAGCCATACCTGTAAAGCCCATGGTAAGAGCTGCTGGTAAAAGCGAAACAAAGTGCATTGGATCGGCAGGATTAGAAACATATGAACTTGGTAGTTTAAGCAAGGTACATAACAAAATCATCCAGATGTAATAATAGGCAACACCCGGAATAGCATCGATCGAGATAATATAGGCATTACCGATCCTATCAAAGACACCATCTTTGTGCTTAGCCATTAATATACCCATAGGGTATCCAAGTCCAACTTCAATAAGAACTCCGATAATACCAACTTGGAAAGAGACTCCCATCTTACTAATTAATAAATCAGTAACATATTCTCCATTACTACCTGCAATAAAGAATGCACGACCTAAATACATAATAGTATTACGGCAATCAGAATATGACATTGCATTAGTGTCAACATCAAAATAACTTAAACAAATTGTTTTTGGGAAAGGAAGAATATTATAAAAATATGTAACCAAATCTTTGAACCAATTATCGGTTAAACCAAGGTTTGCTTTCATCTTTTTACAAAGATCAAGTCTAATCGCAGGTTGACCTTTAAGCTTATCCCAAGTTGAAACAATTGTTGAGCAGAAACTCTCACCATTATTAGCGTCAACTTTAAATCTAATTAAAAAGAAAGTTGCCGTTATGGCAAGAAGTATCGAAATAATAGCACTACCAAATCTTCGGATTGAATAACGTAGAAGTGGATGGCCAAATATCTTTTGAATTTTAGGAGACTTAGTGAAGATGACTTTATGACTTACTAATTCTACTAAAACAACAAAAATAACAACGAGGGCAATTAGTGTATATCCAATAACATAAGTAGCCATTAGTTATCTCCTTTTTAAATAGTCAAATTCAGGGCCGAGACTATTCGGCCCTGAATAAATTATAAGATTAAATCTTACATGAATGCGCCGTTAGTGGCGTTACCACCAACTGCGGCAAGTGCCTGTTCTTCTCTTTGCTCACGAAGTTCACGGCATTGTTTACGTTCAGCACCAGTTGGAACATCAACAAGAACCCAAATACCTTTTAAGACATGGTCTGCTAATCCATAGTGAGCTGTTGGATTATCATATCCGGCGGCTCTTGAAACAGATGCTGACCAACCTTGTGTAGGCATATACATTGGTTTCATAACATATAAGTCATTCAATAATTGATATTCAACTTGAGCAAATTTTTGATATCTAGCTGTTGTGGAAGCACGTTCATTGTTCGCTTCTGCAACTGCATTATTGTATGTTTCAAATAAATATGTATCATCTTTAGAAATAGATTTTCCATCTTCACTTAAACGCCAGTTATCTAATTCAAGGGTGTTGTTACCACTTTGTTTAGACATTTCACCGTTAGTGACATAACAGTGGACATAGGTTAATGGGTCAGCGTAGTCACCAATCCAACCCCAACCTGTATAGGTTGTATAACGTCCATTTTCAACAATTGTTGTTAATTTGTCTGATGAACCTGGTTGAGATAATCTCATATAGAAATATGGATAATTTTCAGTACCATATTTTTCTTGACATGTTGGTAATCCTACTTGAGAAGCACGGCCAGAATCGATAGCGCAAGCATTTGCTCTTTCGTTCCAAGATTGAACAACAGCTTTTTCATTAGAATCATAACTAGAAGAAATTGCACCTACACCAATATATTCTATGTTAATTGGTAGAGAAATTTTTTCACTAGTATTAGTAGTGTTATATAAGTCAACAGCTTTAATTGCTCTATCTCTAGTGTTTGTAAGACTTACCCATGGGTATTTAGCAACTGTTTCTGTATCATCAGTTAATTGAACGCCCGAAATTTGTTGAGGACCAACGGCAGCTTTACCAGCTGCAACTTGAGTTGCAAAATCATCAGTTTCAGTAGCTAAATTCTTTTGTGTTGCGTAATACGCATAATAATAATCAACATAATCAACACCATTACCATCATAAACATAGCCACGAGGAGTAAATGTATTCATTTGATATTGATCGCGGTCAGCAGTGTGATATTGTTGGTTATAAACTTCGAAGTCAATACCATCAAGTATCATTTTACGAACTTCTTTAATCTTTAATGCTTTATTTGTGTTAAGAATATCGTTTTGAACATCAGTATCACTCCATCCAGCATTCTTTTGTTTAATGTAGAATGGTGAATTTTCATATGATTTAGCTTCAGTTGAACGGTTTGTATTTAAAACCATATGATAGGTATATGTGACATCGTCGAGTTCACGGCTATTAACTAGGTCGCTAGCTGGGTTTTGGATTGTTCCAGTTCCATCAGCGCCAGTAATGTACATGCCCCAACCAACAGAATCTTCAGAATTAAGAGAGAATCCATCAACTTTACCTTGATCAAATGATGTACGCATATCAGCATAACCAAGTGAAGTATCCGCGACTTGGTATTCAACAGTGTCTACGTGAACGCTTTGAGCATCCCAATATTGTGGATTCTTTTTGTATCTGACAACTTCAGATGATTTTTCATCAAGTAGATATGGTCCACAATATAAAATTGTATCCTTATTTGTTCCATAGTCATTCGCATGAGCAGCCAAGAAGTGACTATTAATTGGGGTGTATGGAGTGTAAGTTAACATTGTTGGGAAGAAGTCCGCAGTTTGATTGAGTGTATATGTTAATGTTCCATTTTCAACTTTGACACCAACACGTTTGAAGTCTTTGATATCCTTAATTGATGAACCTGTAATCTCAGTATCTGGATCAGCGTTTGAGAATTCTTTGACAAGTTTTGTTAGCCAATAAGCTTGTGAATCGGTATCACCTTGAATGGAATCCCATTTAATACCTCTTGTTGTGTCATTAAATCCTTCAGAAATCCATTTTGCCATCATTGTATAACAATAATATTCCCATGCATTGTTGATGAATAATGTATACATATAATAGATTTCAGAACTATTATTGTAGTTAAGAACTCTTTTTGCAGTAGTGACAAAGTCTTGTGCAGTTACGTATTGAGGGGTGCCTCTATATTCGTATTGTGTTCCATCACTTTTCATCCAAGGAATGCCTTCTTTAATAGTGAATGAGAAATTACGTCTATCATCATCTCTAGTGGCCGTCGCAGCTAAGGATTTTCTTAAAATACCGTAGTTATCATTCATAACAAGACAATCTTCAAAGTTTGCTAAGTGTTGAACATTTTCAGCACTTTGAGAAATAGTTGCATCTAAAGTAGTAGGTGCACTACCAAGATATGCTTTGTATTCTTTTTTAGCGAGTTTACCTGTTAAATAATCGCCAGTGACACGATATTCTTCTTGCGTTGAACCGCAGCCAGCAATTAGAAGGGTTGATAAAGCCGCTAATGAAACAATAAAGCTTCTTTTCGTTTTCATAAAAAACCTCCTTTTTTTCCTTTCAATCTTATAGATTGCGTATAATATAGCATTATTTAAATAATTACACAATCTTAAAAGTGCTTACATAGACTATATATAAAAAGAAACCACAAAGTGGTTCTTTAAGCATTATGTAGGCTAATATAACTCGCTTATAGGTATATTAATATACATTAAATAATGAACAATTCCACCGACAAAAGCGATGAATGCTCCGTCGATAAACGGAACAAAAATTGTCCATGCAGTTTCAACAATTTGATCAGGAAGAGGGTCACTCCAATTTTTAGTTTTTCGTCTATGATGAGCGCGGTATAAATCTTGCCAAATAAAACCAACACCAAAGGCTATTACTCCAGCAAAAAAGAAACAATATGCGATGAATTGGAACGGCCAATCGACACCACTGTTAGGAACATGTGTTGCAACTAAATGAGGAACAATTGCAATCACAGAAATAACGACACCTATTCCAAATCCAATCAAATGTAAATACCACTTAGAGAACGCCTTTTTCATAACGACTATATAATAATAGTTTTCTCATTTGATTAAAAGAAATCGTTAAACTATACTAGTTTTGATGGCAAACAAAAATCTAAAAGAAAATAAATTAAAAAGATTTCTAGCAGTATCGATTAGAGGGGTTATTAAATTAATTTCACCAACTCTATATGTTAAAAGTCAATATAGATACATAACTCACCACAAATTGAACCTAAAAAACCCAACTCGATATACAGAAAAACTGCAATATCTAAGATTATTTGTTTATCCAAATGACCCGCTAGTGAGTAAATGTGCATCTCGAGATGGCGTAAGAGAATACGTTAAAGAAAAAGGATATGAAGAAATTTTAATTCCTTGTTATGGAATATTTGATAATTTTGATGAAATAAATTTTAATAAATTTCCTGATTCTTTAGTTCTTAAATGCACTCATGCATGTGGGTATAACGTAATTATTAAAGACAAATCAAAAATTGATATCAAAAATCTAAAAAAACAATTTAATAAATGGCTAAGAACTAATTATGGCAATAAAACGATTGAAAAACATTATTCAAAAATAAAACCTCGAATTATTGCTGAAAAATATATTGGGGAATTAGATTCATTACCTGTCGAATACAAAATTCATGTTTTTAATGGTGTAGCTAAATCGATGTACGTCGTAACAGGTAGAGGAAAAGATATCCGTTATAACAATTATTACATTGATTGGAAAGAATTTGATGGTTCACAGTTCAATGGTTGGAAGAAAAAGGATGAAGGTGTACCAGCACCAAAGAATTGGACGATGATGGTTAAAATAGCTGAGGATTTAGCAAAAAATTTCCCATTTGTTAGGGTTGATTTATATAACATTAACGGAAAGATTTACTTTGGAGAAATGACATTCACTCCAGCAAAAGGAACATTAATTCTCGACGATGATAAATGTGACTTCGAAATGGGAGAATGGCTTGATATAAATAAATATTTAAAAAATTAATACCAACTAGATTCAGGAAGCATCATTTCATATAACATTATTGCAAAATGATGGCCATCATTAGTCATATCATCACTAATATCATCATATTGTAGTGACTTAACACTATATTCAAACGACATGGCTGTCGTATCTTTTAGTATAGTATTCCAAGACGAACCTAAAACACTATCAAAATAAAAATATACTAAGGATGTATTTCCACCAGCGTTAGTTTGAACCGACACATCATTCATATTAAAAATATGTTTAGCGTAAGTGTTATTAATAGGGTCGTGCACAAAGAAACTAATTTTAATATTTATTAAAGGTGTTATATTAAAACTTCTTTCACACGTTGTTCCACCTCTAAGAGCAAAAGCTAAATATTTATATGTTGAGAGTGCCTTTGGGAAATATGTCGCGTATCCAGTCCTATTAAGTTGGACTCTAGATTTTGCATAATAGCCATCACATCTGACTCGACCATCATAAAGTTTAGACAAATATCCATATGAGAAAGATTTATCGATTTGACTTAGACATTTGTTAGGTCCATATCCAACTGGCGAAGTTGCTTTAGTGGTTGGGTCATCATCTACCCAACTGCATAAATTTCCATTTTTATCGTATTGATCGCCAATAATCTTGCCATCATCATCGAAATAAGTGCGTAAACCTTGGATTTTCTCAGAATATTTATCATGAATTGATGGAGTAACATCATATGATATTTCCTCTGTTGGGTTAATACTTTCAACACCATTCCAAGATGTATAATAATTGTCGTTAAAATCTCCGGTTATATACTCACTTGACTCATAAAGTTCCTTAACTGCTTGACCGCAACTAGATAATAAACAAGCTAAAATTGGAATCAATAAAACTTTTAATTGTTTTTTCATTTATTATCATCCTCCGTAGTCTCAACACTAAAGGAATAATCATCGTCTTCATCTTCTGTGATTTTATTAGCACTATCATTCTTTTTATCATCAGCGTTATCATCATTAGTTTCTCTTTCAAAAATAGGAATTTCATTATTTTTTAATTGAGGATAGAAAATAAGACCAAGAACAAATAGGAAAACCAAACACGGCAACGATCTAAAAAATGAATTATATGAACTTTTTTCATGAACAACAGGGAATGAACTATGCGAGAATGATTCATAAATAAAGATAAGAATAACAAGAGTAATAAGCGTTGATTTTATGACAATATCATCTTTACTTCTCTTAAAGTAACGAGCTATCAGTTTAATTATTAATAAAATTAACGCAAAAAAGATAATGAATGCAAAAATCCCACCCTCTTTAATGAGTTCAATTTCAAACATATGACTTTCGAACTTTATTGCATCTTGCGTTAGAGGATACATATATCCACCATTTTTAAATCCGAATAAGTTATAAGAAATAACTGCTTGATTTAAAATAACATTGATTGGTTGCATGATTCTTCCGTTATTGAATAATTTATTCAAAAACCAATTATTTTTGATAAATATAGATAGACTAGATGTTGGCTCAACAGTATAAGAATACCCTGTCGCAGCGTTATATCCAGCCGCGTTCAATAATGCAAAAATAAAGAAAACTAGCACTAAAGAGATAAGACTAATTACTGTGATAGAAAGGATTTTCTTTATTACTATTTTTGTTTTATCAGATATTTGCTTGCTCGTTAATAGATGAAGCAAAACACCCACAATAACAATTGGAATTAAATAATAGAGTGCTTCTAGATTAACGATACTTATTAAAGAAAGAATTCCTAGTATAGAAAAGACAGCATATAAAATAAATTGTGTTTTATTTTGTTTAATACGTATGAAAGAAAGTGGTACAAGAGCGCTACATAAAATAACACCAAATAGACCACTATATTGAAGTGACACCTCTTTAAAAGAAAGTCCACTTAACCAACCTTGTTCTTTAGTAATATTGAATAATTCTCCATCATAATAATAAATAGGAGTATTTTTATAAATTAAAGTATAGAAAAGCCCATATCTAATCCAAGTATAAAATAACGATATAAAAACAATTAAAGCAAAGCCAGAATATATACATATTAGTACTTTAGAAATATCATTTTTTGAGAGTCTTCGAAAAAATATTCCAAGCAAAAAGAATGCATTAATCCCCAAAAATGTAAAAA
>CAVIPP010000033.1:0-13902 GCA_963644615.1 Oscillospiraceae bacterium | reverse complement strand
GTCTAATACCGAAAATAACTTCATGATCATTGCCATTAACAATATCTTTAAGTTTATTGATTTTTTCTTTCATGCTATTAATTTCAGGATCTAAATCAGGATTATATTCCACATCATTTTTCTTTTTATTAACTGACTTATCTAAGGCTTCAGATTTTCTTTTTGTAACAAAGTCATCAAAACCATTTTCAAGTGTTTCTAAATAATTTTTATAAAAAAGATCGTGAGATTTAATTTTTTCTAGAGGTAATTTTATTTGTGTTCCATCACTAAATTTAATTACACCTTTAGAATATGTTCCATCAATAAAATTCATAGCCGGAGAGCCGATAAATGACGCGACAAACTTATTTGCAGGATGTTTATATATTTCCATTGGAGTAGCGATTTGTTGAACAACGCCGTCTTTCATAACAACTATGCGGTCCGCCATTGTCATAGCTTCAGTTTGATCATGGGTAACATATATAGTTGTGGCTTCAAGTCGATCGTGCAATTTAATAATTTCACTTCTCATCTGCACTCTTAGTTTTGCATCAAGGTTACTTAATGGCTCATCCATTAAGAATAATCTAGCTTTTCTAACAATTGCTCTACCTAAGGCAACACGTTGTCTTTGACCACCAGACAAAGCTTTTGGTTTACGTTCAAGATATTGCTCTATCTCAAGTATTTTAGCAGCTTCTTTAACTCTTTTATCAATTTCATCTTTTGGAAAATGACGAACTTGTAAAGAGAATGCCATATTATCATAGACAGTCATATTTGGGTAAAGAGCATAACTTTGGAAAACCATAGCAATATCTCTATCTACAGGTGGTAAATCATTACAATAAATTCCATCAATAAATAGATTGCCACTTGATATATTTTCTAAACCAGCGATCATTCTTAGAGTTGTGGATTTACCACATCCAGAAGGACCAACAAAAACAATGAATTCATGCTTTTTAATGTCGAGATTAAAATCAATAACAGCATGTACATTTTTGTCATAGAATTTATTGACGTTTTCTAAAGACACAAATCGATCATCAGATTTTTCAATTGTTGGTAACGTCTCTAATACCACTTCATTTTTCTTTTTCATGTTGATCCTCCTAGGATGTTAATTTTTAATTTAATTATTTTATTCCACTAATGTTGCTGTTCCTTGACCGTATGCATCAGCGGTTGCACCAAAAACACCAGTAACAATATATTCAAGATTAGAATTAATATTAGTTATTTCAAAATCGGTACCAGTTGTGTCACTAGCAAGATATCGTACATCTGAGTCAGAATGCCAGGTATAAAGACGATATTTCACAGTTGCACCGCTAGGAATATCGTTAGCGGTTAAGGTATATTGATATTTACTCGTATCTGTAGAATCCCAACTCATTTGTATCTTTGTATATTCACTAGCGCTATTAACTTTATAATGAACACTAGGTGCTCCAATTCCTAAATTATTGCCATTCCAATCATTATAATAATAGTGCCAAGTTACAGAATAAGTGTCGCCAGTAACTTCATCTGGTTGTGTTTTAAAATAAGCATCATATTTATAAGATGTGTTTCCTTCTACAAGATTAATTGTATCTTCGTTCCAGACTGTAAACACTCCATCATCTCCATATTTTCCGAATTTACAATTATCCCAATCTTGGGTAGTCTTGCTTCCTAAAACCGGCGTTATTTTGAAACTATTGCCAACATATTCACTTACAGAATAAGCCCATGTTCCATCGCTCTGTTTCGTTAATAAAACATTACTATTTTCAATACTAGAGTATATCCAAACATATGTCGAAGCGTAAATCGCATCATCAGTACCTTTGGTAGTCTGAATGTGTGGAGTTAAATAAAGTGTAAAGGTATGTTTGACTGTTGGAACCACAAAAGTGGCAGCAATATCATAAGTAGTTGTGCCTTCTTTAAAAGTAATCGCGCGAGATTCTTCTCCGGTTCCTTCTAAGTTAAAACCATTTGACCAGTCAGGAGATTCGCTAGAACCAAAAACAATATTATAGTTATATCTAGCATCTACTTCGACTTGAGAAAATGAATATGTCCAAACATTTTTGTTTTCACTATCTTGAGTCATTGCGTAATAGTTCCAATCACTAATCTCAAAATTAGAATTAATCCATAGCGTAGAATGAGATCCAGAATATTCATCAATTCCACTCGCGGTTACCTTAATTGTGACATCAATTTTAGCGGGTTCAGTTGGAGTTGGAATAACATCACCACTATTATCAGAAGGATCTGATGGAGTTGTTGAATTGTTGTCTTCTCCACAAGCTGTTAATAGTAGCATTGTGGATAATAAGACTAATAATTGTTTTTTCATTTTTCTTTTTCCTTTCTTTTTAAAATGAAATTTATGTTGTAGGAAGCATCTTTTTATAGACGCTTAGACTTCCTAGAGCCTTTCCGTTATAAGAGAACAGTGCTTGATTTGCCCATGAGACAGCACTATTTTGATCGGCCCAACCTGAATATTTAGTTGGGGTCCACGCTCCTTCCCAATAAAACACACCAAATCCATTGTCTAAATTAGCTACAACCTCTGTTGTGTCTCTAATTATTGAGGCTTGCCCTTGAATCGAACATGGATAATTAGAAACAGGCTTTACTTCCCCAGATTCAGAGAACGTATTATTGGCCCAACTATCTGTTTCGTATGTAAAACCATATGATGTTTCAGCGATACAAATTTTCTTAGTTGGAAAAGCATTTGAAATGGTACTTAACCCATTTTTAAGGGTAGAAATATTTCCCCAGTGATAATACGAATATGCACTTAAACCATAGACATCGATATCGAGATCATCGAAAGTTTGAAAAAATTTAATACTAGTATTTGGATCAGATAGTCCTTTAACAAAGTGAATCATTTTTAGTATTGAAGAATCAACATCATTAATCCCATCTATTGCAGCTTTAATATATTTTCTTAGATTAGTGTTTGTATCTTTTGAACCTGTGTAGTCGTATTTTGCTTGAGTACCATTGTTTCTTGTTGTTTTTTCTGTGGAATATTTAGGTAATTTACCGCTACTAAAAGTAGTAATTCCTCCAGGATTATGTAAAAACATACCACTAGATGTTTCATTGCCAATTTGAACCATATCAGGCAAAGCATTATTATTTTTTAAATCCTTTAACACATTTGTAGTGTAATCTTGCACTTCTAAGGCAAGTTCATTAGATGATGAAATATCTTTCCATGCCTTTGGAATTATTTGATCGCTAGGATCTGCCCAAAAATCACTATAATGGAAATTAAGTAAAACCTTTAATCCAGCGGCTTTAGCTTCATGAGCCATCCATCTAACATTATCTAAATTACAATTACCTCCACCATATTGAAAGGTTTTTGTTTCACCGTTTTCAGTATATTCATCACTTGGATCATTCCAAAGTCGAAGTCTAATCCAATTAACACCAGCTTCTTTTAAAATATAGAAGAGTGATTCTTCAGTGCCTTCTGCGTTATAAAATTGTTGACCATTGTCATAAAGTTGCTTAACACTAGATATATCCATTCCATTAGCGAAAGAACTAGTTAATGAAGAAATTGGATTAATATCAACATCGTTAAACCAACCTTCACTTTCTTCTGCACTTTTATGTTTAGAAGCATATTCTCTATTAACTACATTAACCTTAAACGTAGCTTTTCTTCCACTAGATGAAGTAATTGTTACATCGTTTTGAGTATTAGCCTTAAATGGAATTATCGTTTTATCTTCAATACGAATGCCACTTCCTGAAGTCGATAAAGAATAATCTTCACCATTTAAGTTTGAGATATTTAAAGAAACATCTCCATAGACATAAGTAGATACTGCTTTAACACTTAAAGAACTTGATGATTCATTAGAATTAAAACAAGACGTAAGGATAGGGATAAAACATAAAATTGACAACAAGTTTCTTTTCATAAGATTATCCTTTGACTGCACCAGAAGAAATACCTTCAACAAAGAATCTTTGTAAGGCGATATATAACGCGACAATTGGAATTGCGACAATAGTTGCGCCAGCAGCGAATAGAGTGAAATAATTATTAATCTTACTTGATTCCATCCATCCATATAATCCAACCGCGACTGTTTTTGCAGAGTCTTTAGTAAAGATTAATCCAGCCAGAATATAATCTGCCCATGGAGCCATAAACGCCATTAAAGCAGTGTAAATAATTATTGGAGCGGCCAAAGGTAGGAACACTCTAACAAATGAAACGATATGAGGTGAACCATCAACCATCAAGGCTTCATCGATATCCTTAGGAATTGTATCAAAATAGCCTTTACAGATAAAAAATCCAAGACCTGCACCCGCAACATAATAGACAAGTAGAGCAAATATCGAATTTGTTAAATTGAGTTCTGCCAAAATGAAATAGACCGCTACCATAGACATAAATCCAGGGAACATACCTAAGATCAATGTAATATTTAAGAATGTTTTTCTCATTTTGAATCTAAAGCGAGATAAAGCATAAGCTGTTAAAACTGTAAACAATGTTGTTAAAACAGTATTTAATGCTGCAACAATCAATGTATTAATAACCCATGTTAAGAAGTTAGTTTGGGAAAATAACTTCACATAATTATTAATCGTTAGTTGATCAGCTTTTGGAAAAAATGTTGTTGAAATATAACCAGTTTGATTTGAAAAACTAGCTAAAATAATCCATAGAACTGGTGTAATCCAAATAAGAGCAAGAATAAACACCAATGCATTAGACCAAATGGCATCTATAATGCGAGACCTTCTTAAAGATTTATGTTTATTTTTATTCATCGATAAGCCTCCTCGTTTTTATATGATCCACTACGTCGGAAAATAATTAAAGAGAGCGTTGCGGTAATAATAAACATGATGATTCCAATCGCAGCTCCAAAGTTATAATCGCCTCGTTTCATTGTGAGTTGATATAACCAAGTAATTAGAATATCTGTTTTACCGGCTGTTCCACTAATATCTGAATTAGCAGGACCACCACTAGTTAAAAACCAGATGACATTGAAGTTGTTGATATTACTGACAAATGAAGTAATTAATAATGGTGTAGTCATAAATAAAATATTAGGGAATGTGATTTTCTTAAATTGTTGCCATTTATTTGCCCCATCAATTGTAGCGGCCTCGTAATAATCTTTTGGAATATTAATTAATAGTCCAGACATAAGTAACATATAGTAAGGAATACCTACCCACATATTGATGAATATAATTAAACCTCTGGCTAAGAATTCAGATTTCCAATATTCAATTGGGCCACTGATCCAGCCAAGATTCATCATCAAGGTGTTGATTGGACCATAATCTTCAAACATTGTTCTCATAACAAGAAGTGAGACAAATTGAGGCATAGCCATAGCCACTACAAATAATGAACGATATATAACCTTACCTTTAATACACTTTTTATTAAGTAACATAGCTAGGAATAGTCCACCAAAATAGCAAGTAAATGTTGCTAAAAGTGCCCAAATAATTGTCCAGGCAAAAACAGACAATAAATCTTGGAAATTAGCGGTCTCATTAAATATTCTTTTGAATGTGTCGATTCCAACCCATTGAAGAACATCAAAATTACCCGTTGAAGAATATCCTGGGGAAACAACTCTAGAATAATTTGTAAAAGCAATCGCGATCATAAAAGCAAGCGGAATGATCGTAAAGGCAATTGCTCCAAGAACAGGAATAACTAAAGAGCTAATATAGAAATTCTTATCGACAAGACCTTTTAGTTGGTTTTTGAAGTCAGGACCATATTTATGAACATTATAGTCATTCACGGCTTTTAAAGTCTGCTTAATATTAATTATATAAATAAATATAAATAATAAGACGATAGCCATCGCTATAATGCCATATATTAGTGGAGATTGATATTTATCTTCCGCTCCAAGAAGGAAGAAAGTTTGAATATCGGCAAAACCTCTAGCAATTAAATACAAAATAGTAAGAATATGAATGAGTAAGAAGATAAAACCTTTAACCCATTCTTTTAAAATAAGTAAAGGCGCACCCATAACAAAGAACGATAAGATGAGAGCTGTCCTTCCTTTCGCACCACTAGCGTTAAATTGAACACTAAATTCTTTCCACCAGTTAATAAACGAAACGATAAATTTTTTAAGACCAGTAACTACATAAGAGAAAGTGTATGGTTCTTTTTTTATTCTTTTTTGCGCATTAGAAACGGTTCTACTAAAAGTGAAATAGAATAACGCAATAGCTAAGGCTACTAAGATCACAAAAACAACTGCATATGTGAATACCGATATATTTAGTGTCTTAGAAGCATATCCATAAGTTATGTAACCGCTTGCAAAAAGTAACAAATATAACACAAGCCAGCAAATGATTCCTAATTCTAATTCACCACTAAGAAGAATCCCAGGACCTAAAAGCACAATTTGAAGAATTAAAGCAATCTTCATGTATTTACTTGAACTTTTAAAAGTCTCTTTAAAAAGAGCGAATGGTTTTAATAATGAACGTAATTTAGTATCTCTTTTTGAAGGTTTCATCGTTTTTTCCATTAAGAAAGTAGTGTTCTTGTTGCTTCTTCAAGTGATGACTTAACATCATCTTTAGTTAAACTGTCTTTTTGATTCCAGAATTTTGTTGTTGCGTTATTCATTGGTCTCCAATAATCTTGCATCTTTGGAATATTTGGCATTGTAAATGAATCAGCTAAAGATGAAGCAAAGATTTGTGCTTCAGTGCTTTCTGCAATCGATTCTTTAATGTCATCGGTAGCGTCTAATGGACACGCTGGGAGATAACCTGCTGTAACAAGTCTCCAGTTCATCGCGTCATATGAAGTTAAGAAGTTACAAATATCTTGAGCAATGACACCATTTTTTGAATAACGAGAGACAGCATATGCCTTATATCCTGAGAATGGTCTTTGCGATTCATTGTTAATTGTTGGAAGTTTAGCAATGCCAAGGTTACTACCTAAGGCATTTTTCATACTTGATAAGATAAATGGCGATGACATTAATCCAACGGTATTATTTGTTCCGTTAGATACATAAGAGACGGCAGCTTCAGGAGAAGCATCAACAAAACAACTTCCGTAATCATGGAAAAATGAATAGACATTATCGATCGCTTTTGTTGTTGCGAGATTAACTTTAGTTGCGTCTTTTCCATCTTCACCAAAAATGACTGAATCGGTATATAGTCCAGAAGTGTAATATCCACCATCATCGCCAGTCATTTGCCAGGCAATCTTTTTACCGCTTTTTTTAAGATTATCTAAACTAGATAATTCTTCAGCGCTAATTTTAGTTTTATCATACATGATAGTCATTGATTCAGCTGTGATAGGATAACCATAGACAGTACCATTATATGTAACAGCGTTCATCGCTTCTTTGCTCATTCTATATGTGAGAGCTTGATCATAAGAGACTGGCGCTAAAAGTTTATCGGCAACTCCAGCAGCAATCGTGTCATGAGTAATTGCGGCAATGTCTGGTCCTTCTCCAGAAGCGGAAACGGTTGCCATTTTTTCAACAGCAGACTTTTCAGTCTGTTCTTCAAAAACAATATTTATAGTCGGTGAATCTGGGTAATTTGATTTATATTTAGTCAAATATTCATCCGTTAATGTTTTAACCATCTCAATATTTGATTCATCTTCCCAAATTGTAATTGTTATTTCACTTGATGATGAACTGCCACATCCTGTAAGAGTCAAGATAAGTGGCACAACACTTAATGTAAATAAGTTCTTTTTCATTTTCTAATTCCTCCTTAGATTTTAAATTTATTAAGAGCTTTTAAAGCATTGCCTTCATAGTCATATAGGCATTGATTTGCCCATTCATTTCTTTGAGATTTACCTGTTTCATTTATATATTTTTGGCCTTCAATAGATGCCCAACATATATCTTTACCTGGTATCCAAAGTGGTTCCCAATAAAAGACTCCATCAATGTTACGAGATTTACATAATGATAAAAATTCTTCAATAAAATGAGCTTGTCCTTCTTCAGTTAATGGATATGGAAGAACAGTGTTTAAGTCTTTTAATTTATCTTCGTTTATCACAAGATGAGGAGCGCCATTATTTGTCAAAATATAATCTTCTAATGTAAAACCATATCCAAGTTCCATAATCATAATTTCTTTATTGAAACGATTATGGCAAGCATCAAGATTGTCAAACAATTGTTTAAAACTGCCGTGCCAATATGGATAATAAGAAGCACCAATAATGTCATAATTAACATCATGATTTTCCATTTGAGTAAAGAATTCTTGATACACATTAGCGTCATTACTTCTTTCAAGATGAAGAATTATTTTTGCATTAGGATAAATTTCTTTAGCGGCAGCAATACCAGATTTAAGTAGACCACACAAATGCTCATAATTACCACGCACATTATCCTTACCATTATCGATAAGTTTTCCAATTGGCCAAAGCATTCCGTTTGTTATTTCGTTACCAATTTGCATCATATCGACATCGATACCTTCATTTTTTAATTTTAAAAGTGTGCTTTTTGTAAATTCTTTAACCTTACTAAGCAATGTTTCATAAGGATAATTTGCCCACTGCTTTGGTATAAATTGTTTTCCAGGATCAACCCAGAAATCACTGTAATGAAAATCTGGAACTACTTTATAACCATATTCCTTAGCTACTTTTGCTAATTTTATTAAGTTATTAACGTCACAAGTGCCACCTTTATATTCTTTATGGTCAACACTATATGGGTCATTCCAAATTCGGATTCTCATGTGAGACACACCATTATCTTTAAATATTTTTAAAGGGTCGACTTGTTTGCCGTGAACAAAATAGCAAGCACCAGCGCTTATTTCTTCAAAATATGTTGATACATCAATACCTAGTATCACTTTGTTCCCCTTTCATGATCTTTAACAGTTAAAGGTTGATTATCTTCATTAAATGAAACAACTCTTTTTTTAAGAAATTTATAATTACATTTTGCCATTTCATTGTATTTAAGAACGTCTTCAAGCGTTCCATGATATGAACATCTTAAACAATAATATTCATGCTTTTCTTCATCATAAAACATATCCATGTCGATATCTTTTGTAAAACAAGAAGGACATCTAAAATTTAATTCGCCTTTGCTAGCTTGAGCCATGTTGTTAGCCCTCCTTTTGTAAGTGTTTTAGAAGCAGATAATTTATACACTGGTGAGAAGGCAATTCCTTCTTCAACACATAATGTTGCGTTTTCAGCTTTTAGTTCTACTCTAGTTTCAATAGGTGGGATGTTGACGAATGCTACATCACCATTAGAAGTAATTTTTCGACCTAGATAAGAATATTTAAGTGTAGAAGAGTCCACCCCAAGAGTTAATGAAGTCATATCATCTTGATATTCATTTAAACCATATGCACCTGTCATATATTCTTCGATAGTGATTTCTTCACCATTTAAATCAGTAAGGATATTTCTAGTGACTTTCATTTCACCAGATCCTTCTATAATTTCAAAAATAGATTGAATTTCAATATCTTTTTGAGAAAGTGTTATTGTAACTGGATTAGCAGTTACTTTAATGCCGTTAGGAGTTTTTTCAAATTTAGCTAATGTACGACAAAGCGCTAAATCAGTAGTTTCTCCCTTATAAGTTATTTTGCACGATTTAATAGTACCCGCTCCAGCGTAATGAGTGAAATATCCTGCTCGATAATTAGCTTGAATTAGATATGGGTAAGAAGCATCGTAGACATGAGGGGTACCAATACCAACTTTTTGTTCACTTCTAGCAGCGTATGCTCTTAAATCAATCATTGCGCCACCTTGGTTAAAATCAAGACATGTTCTCATATATGGGTCAGCGTACCAAAGATATTGTTTGTTTGAGCCATATAATATATCTTTCCATAAAGCGACTTCACCACGATTATAATTTGGATGTTTATTTCGATAATATGTTGCAAATTCTGACATCGTGAGGTCTATTAACTTACCTTCTTTTTTAAGTTCGCCATAATAGGCCATTCCATCTAAATAAGATTGAGCGAGAAGATCATAAGAACATTCCCATCTACCTCTTTTATTGAGCCAACCTGGTCCAACAAACATCATGTTATATGAATATCCATCATTGTATTTAGCTAAATGGCGATATTCATCAATTAAGTTATATAAATATGGATATTCAATATGTCCATGATCGTCATAATAAATCATTCCCCGAAGAACATTTTGAGGATGAGTGCCAAAATTAGAGCCATTCCCGTTAAAGCAGGCGATTAAATCTCTTGAAAGATGAGGAATACAGACAATTCCACAATCATCATCTTTTGAAAAAGCTGGACAATGAGAATTAGTTTTACTTGCTATCCAAGGATTCCATGGTCCACCATCCATAAATGTATACCAAGAATTATTACATGTGTGATAGGCTTTAGGGCCTTCTTCCCAACATGTCGCAACTGCGCATTTTACAGAAGGATATTTTTTATGAATATAGTTCAAGCAAAAGGCATCGAGAAAATATGATGATGTAGATTGTGGATAAAAGCCAAATTTATCAAAAAACATACCAAATACATCATCGATTATTTCCATTTTTCGTTTTTCATCAAACATCCAAATGCAAAAGTCTTCAGTATGATATTTATCTTTGAATTGTTTACATGGTAATCCTAATAAAGATAAACCTATTTCATCACCATATTGCTCATGATGCTGTTTTGATATTTTGATAATTTCATCTGAAAATAATGAAGCATATGTAATTTGAATCGTCGTTTTAAGTCCATTTTTATGAGCGGCTTCTTGTTGAAATAAAAATATATCAAGTGATTCATTTCTAACATTGCCTGCTTCTTTTTTGCCTAATGCTTTTTCAGCATATTCAGGAGAAAGTTCAGGGCGATGAATAATATTAACAATAAATTCGTTTTTCATATAATCTAGTTAATTACTTGTATTAACAAGCTCCCAATCGTCGTTATGCGCCCAAGCCTTTGCTTTAGCCGCTCCTTCAATTCCAATTTCTGCTGTAGCGCCTTTAGGGACAGAAATATTACTAATTGAACAAGTTTTATAACCACTAGACCAACCCGCTAGATAATCAGCGTTAGCGAGGTCTAAAATTATTGGTTCTCCTCTATTAATAGTTATATAAAGATTAAGTTTTGTATGCGCTACTTCTTTATAAGCTATACCCATAATATATGTCGTTAATGAGTAATTTCCTTCTGGGAGATTATTAATTGTTTGTTTCACTTTGAATGTAAAATCTTTGGAAGAATGATACCAGTTAAGATCGGTCTTACCACTTCTGATATCTTTCTTTCTATCTAGTTTTATAACTTTATCATCAACTGGGGTTTTATATTCGACAACCCATGGATCTTTAACATCATCAGTTGAGCCTTGCTTTTCAAAACCAGGATCTTTAACAAAATTTTCAATGCAATATGCGGTGGCGGTAATTTCATATTTGCCATCAACTGTGCCTTTAAGACCTTCATGTGTGCCTTTATTTTTGACAGCTTCAATAGAGGCATTATCCCAAACGACACTTGCGTCTCTAATTGCGTCAAAGTCCGTCACTACCTTTGCCGTCGATGGAAGTGTTTCATTATCCGCAAGATTTAATGTATATTCAACATTAGTTTTTCGAGCACTTAATGATGATTCAGCGTGAGGATTAAATCCATCTTTTAAATATTTAAAGGTATATAAAGAAGATAAAGCTTTACCAGTATAAGAAAATAAACCTTGATTTGACCAAGAGGCTAAACCATCTTCATAACTTGCATGGCCACCATCTTCACCATCATATTGATATGCTTGACCATATTTACTTGCCCAGCCAGCACCATTAACTGGAAGCCATCCAGGTTCCCAATAGAAGATTCCTAATCCTTTTTTATTAGGAACATTAGATAAGATATTCACTATATCTCTTATTTCAGTTGCTTGAGCTTGCTCTGAGGTTAAATAGCCACCAACATCTTCATCAGCAGAAGTATATTGATTAGCGGTATATTCATTATAATCAGTTGTAAAACCCCAAGATGTTTCAGCAATAATAACTGGTTTATTAGTTTTTTGGGAAACATTATCTAGATTAGCTTGTAACTCAGAAAGATCACCAGATAAATTTGGATAATATGAAGCACCAATAATGTCATAATCAACTTGACGATTATCCATAGCAACAAAGAAGTTTTCAAATTCTTCTTTATTTCCTCCGTTAGCGAGGTGAATAACTGTCCTTGTATCAGAAAAGACAGATTTAGCACCCTCTATACCACCTTTAAGCATTTCAGCCACGACGTTATATGAAGTTTCTGAATCGTTCCAATCAATTTCATATCCACACATTCCATTATTGATTTCGTTACCAATTTGAACAGCATCAACGTGAATACCAGCATCTTTAAAGGTAGTTAATGATTTAACAGTAAATTCTTTAATTGCGTTAGGTATTTCGTCTTGATCTAGCGTTCCCCAATCTTTTGGTCTATTTTGTTGATCGGGATCTGCCCAGAAATCACTATAATGGAAATCAATCATAACATTAAGACCCGCGGCTTTTGCTCTTTTGGCTAAAGCTAAATCGAGTTCAACGGTGTTATTACCACCACCATAAGCTTTGTTATATTTAGTATAAGGTTTATTCCATAAACGAAATCTAACAAAATTAATACCGGCTTTTCTTAAAATTTGGAATATATCTTGTTCTTTTCCATCTTTATTAAAATAGACACCACCACATTGTTCTACTTGTTGAGTCATTGAAGCATCAACACCAAATGCAAAGTCATCTCTAAGTTTTGTATCAACTGGATTGACATTTAAATTGTCATAATTATGAGATTCGGAATTTGTTTTGCTTCCAAATGTTTCAGTAATTTCTTTTGTATCATATGTAAATAGTGAATCGTTATTAGAACCACCACAACCAGATAAAAGTGCAATAGATGTTGCTAAAACTAATAATCCTTTTTTATTCATTTTGTTTTTCCTTTCATATAATCTTTTGGAGAAACTCCATAATATTTTTTAAATTCGGCTGAAAAATGAAGTTGATTTTTATATCCGACAAGAAGGCCAACACGTTGAACAGTGTATTTAGAACTTAAAAGTAATAAACTAGCTTTTTCCATTCTGACCTTTGTTAAATAACTTTTAGTAGACATATTTAAGGATTCTTTGAATGCGTATGATAGATAATTTGGTGAAACATTAACGTTTTTAGCTATGTCAGTTATTTTGATTTCAAATTGATAATTATTATTAATGAATTCTTGAGCAAGTAAGACGAGCACTTTCTTTGTTGATGCACTCTCTTTATCGTTTCCAAGTTCGTCAATAAATAGCGATAATAATTCATACATCATCCCAACACACTTCAAATCGAGTTGTCCTTTATCGGCGTATCTTAGATATAAAGAATTAAAGATTTTTCTAAATTCAGTATTATTACAAGTTATGATTGGATTATTTATAGAAAGATTAATGGTGTCAAAAATTTTGTTAACAATGGTTCCATTAAAACCAACCCACTCATAAATCCATGGATCACTTGAATCTGGAAAATATTTAGCGGACACTCCATTAGGAATAAAGAAAATGGTATCTTTGCCAAGTTTATATTTGATTCCATCTAATTCAAAATTACCCTTACCTTCAAGAATATAATGAAATAAATGATATGGTTTCGCAGTATTGACAATTTTCTTATCAACTCTGCATTCTTCTTTTCCACATTCAAAAAGACATAAATCTTGAAGCATTGAAGCGCTGAACTTATTTATCATATTTTTATTATAAAACCGCTTACATTTTTGTAAAAACTTTTAATGAAATTGGTGGTTTTTTGTATATTGGTATTTGTTAATTATGTATATTTTTATATAAGATAACTG
>CAVIPP010000032.1:0-14585 GCA_963644615.1 Oscillospiraceae bacterium | reverse complement strand
ATTTAATTTCTTGTAGTCAGACTGTTTGATATCAATATTGTCTTTATCAATTATCGAGATGTTTTCTAAATCTTTAATTTTGTTTTCATACATCTCATTCGTGGCTTTAATTACTTCTATCTTTTGGATAAATTTATTAGAAGAAGAATTATTGTTTTTGTTTTCCATCTTATTCTCCTTTCTAATCATCACTTAAGCATAATGGAAGTCCATTTTCATATGCTTGAAGGTTTTCTTTAATGCTAGATTCAGTTGAACTTGTCGTAATTGCAGTCGCTAGTGCAGCAAGAGTTGAAAACCATGTACCAGGACATTGACCTTGTTGAGAAGCGTATTCGTGTTGGGCTCTTAAAGCAGATAATCCCGGATGAGAAATAACATCTGCTTTTTTACTTGTTACCACGTTTGTTGGTCCCCAACCAACTGAATTAAATCTTTCTGTTTGAGATGCATCGTTAGTGAGGAATTGCGCTAATTTACGACAGACGGATGCTTTTTTTCTATCCACTTGAGGTTTAACACCCATAAATTTATAACCATCAAAACTACCTAAATGATGTTTAACGCCATCGACAGTAAATGTTGGTAATTCAGTGCAGCCAAGTTTATCACCCCAAGCTTTAACTAAGTTTGAATATTCCCAAATACCACTGACAAGGGCGCCAGCATCACTAGAAAGAATGCTTTTAGTGGAGACGACTTTAGTATCGGCAATTTCCATTAAACCTTTTGCAGCTATTACTCCTTTGTCAGAATTATAGTTATCATCATATTTGGTGAATTTACCACTCGCCTCATCGATTGTCCAATTTGAATAACAACCCATTCCAATAAAATATGATGCAGCGTAAAATCCATCACTTCTAGCAGAGAAATTAAGCTTTTTTCCATTGTTTTTAAGCGAAGTTAATAATGTTGTCATATTTTTAGCATCATTATCAGAGACATAATCTTTGTTGTAATAAAGGAAATAACCATTGTCGTTAGTAGTAGGAAAGGCATAGACACCATTTCCAATTGTGGCGGCCTTAATTGAATCTTCACTATTTTTTTCTTTAATATATGTTGATAATGAACCAGTTAATTTAGTGACTGCACCAGCAACTTTTAGTCTCGCTAATTGGTCTTGAGCAAAACAATATATATCTGCACCTTGTTGAACGTCTTGTAGCATACTTGTTGCGGCTTGAGCTTCTGTTTGAGCTTCAACAGTTAACTTGATTGTATATTTATTTCCATAATAAGAGACAAAACTTTGAACCTGAGAAGCAGTTAAATCAGAAATCTTTTCATCAACCCAAATTTTGATGTCATAAGTACCTGAATCATCAAAATCTGTTTCATCAATCCAGACATCCCCTTCGTTATTACCACCACCAGTCACACCTTTAATGTTATAGGTATAAGTAAAATTACAGCTACTAATTAAAGCAATAGTAGGAATTAATAATAATATTTTAAATCTATTTTTCATATCTTTTCCCCCTTAATCGCTAACCCATATGCCATATAGGTTAAGGATATTGCTTTGATAATAGTCAGTCTCAAAATTCCAAATCTTAGATTCATCTAGACAAGTTGGATACATCGAATATCCTAAAAAATGAGGATATAGTTCATCGGCTGCGTCATTATCCGTTAATATAGCCTCAGCTGGGCAACTTCCAAGAGGTTTAAGCATATACCAAGAATATTTATAGATATATTCAGGAACTTCAACAACATTTCCATCACTATCTTTTGTGTCATTGGTGGTATCTTCACTATGTGAATAATCTAGATAGAAATAAACTGTCATTGGTAAAAGTTCATCTTCATCAGGATTATCATCTGTATTTGTATTAGAGTCATAGTCTTCTGGATAAGGAATACCAGGATCATAATCATATGAGAGTGAACATCCACCTAGTAGTGGAAACACAGCTAATAAAATCGCTAATTGTTTTTTCATCATTATTTCCTCCATTTCTTATCTAGTAAAGACTGCGACAGCATTTTGATTATTTAATTTGATTTTTTCATCGCTAATTGAGTAGTCACCATAACTAAATAATATTGTGTCTGTTTTGTTTTTTGATTTTGTTACATCATTTTCTGCATCAATATTGCCACCGGCAAGATAGACAAATGTTTCATTAATTTGAAAGCCCATTAAATTTGATGCCCATTCGTTATTACTATAAGTTCCATCAGGTTTTGAGTAATAGATGATTTTTTCACCAAAATCGAGTGTCTTACCACTTGAAGTTTGTTTTATGAAATCGTCATCACCATTATTAGTTCCAGCCTTTTTAGTGGTGGAAGAATGTAATTCAATCAAAGATTTAAATATTTCGTTATATTTATATTTTTCATTAGTGAGTTCTTCTCCATCAATATTAATAGAGACTTTGTTTCCCCACTTATATGAATTGACTTCTAAAGGTGAATTATATGAATTATGGGATATCTTCTTTCCATAAAGTTCACTCCAAGTATCTGCTGTAACATAACTAGGAATATCTTTTTCATCACAAGTGAATTCTTTTGTTCTAAGTATTTCTTCTCCACCAAGGATGAACGCTGGAGTATTTGAAGCCATCACCATCGCATGAGCTTCAATCGATGCGCTTAATATTCTTTCAGCGGATGCGTGTGAATCCCCGTTTTTTGGTAACGTTTGGAAAAGTTGATCGCGCAATGTCCAGTTATCGTGGCAAGAAACATAATTGACTGTTTGTTCTGGATAATATTTACCACCTGTATCAGCGTTCGTATTTAACCCCCACGCTCCTTTAGCAATTCTATCGAGCATCGAAGTGTCTACATACCATGTATTGTTATTTTCTTTCCATGAACCTAATTGTAGAAAACCACTATTAGGGTAAGTCTTACCTTCACTATTTTTATCTCCATTCGTGCCTCTCATCGCGTCTCTAAAGGCATCGTTAAAACCACCGAGATAAACACCATTTGTCTTATAGTTATTACATTCATTATATATTTGCCAAGTGTAGCCTCCATAATTCTCTGGGTCAGCTTCACCAGGATGTTCTTCTTTCCACTGATCACTACCTTCACCATGATAGCCTAGTGCCCAACCTTCACCATAAATATATATATCTGGATCGATTTTATATAACGATTCCTTAATTTGAATAAGTGTCTTAAAGTCAATTAAACCCATGAGGTCGAATCTAAAACCTTTAATCTTATATTCTTTAGCCCAATTAGACACTGAATCAACGATGAATTTTCTCATCATCACTCTTTCAGTAGCAACTTCATTATGACAGCCTGAACCATCCCAAAGTTCACCTTGGCTTTGGTATTTTTCACCTGAGGAATTATAAAAATCCTTCGAAGCATATCTAAAATAATATCGAGGCATTAATTTATGGAAATTAGAACCTGTCGCACTTGATACGTGATTATAGACGACGTCCATAATGACTCGAGTGTGAACTTTTGTTTGTGACATCTTTAAGACTAAATTTTTAAATTCTTTCATTCGAGCTAGTCCATCATGTGGATTAGTAGAATAGCCACCTTCAACAACATTGTAATTAAGTGGATTATATCCCCAGTTATATTTGAGTTCTCCGTCTTCTTTGTCGCCATTATCTCGATCACTTTCGTCGTTGTCATGGTCAAAGACAGGCATTAATTGAATAGCGTTAACACCAAGTTCATCTAAGTGGTCGTATCCAGCGCTTAAGGAAGTGCCTTCGACTTTTACTCCACCTTCAACAAAGGCGTTATATGTGCCTCTTATGTTATTTCCTTTCCACGATTCATCTCCAGTAAAGTCTTGTACATGGACCTCATAAATTGTTAAATCACTTGGAGAAGAAATATCATATTCATCTACACCATCCCATTTAAGAGGTAATGCGTCCCATCCCTCTGGATTAGTGTCTTCTTTATTATAAATATATCCTCTAACACCATTGGCGCCTGCACTTGTCGCATATGGATCCATAACAATATTTGTGCCTAATGTATTATCGACTTGATAATTGTAATATTTTCCTTTGAGGTCTCCATCAATAGTTAATTCCCAAAAGCCACCAGAAACATAATGCATATGATAGCCATCATATTTATCAGCGTTTTCTTTATCGCTTTCTTTAGCAAATTCACTCGATGTATCGATGTCATATAGCATCACAGTCATATTTGCAGAGACAGGTGACCAGACTCTAAATGTTGTTTGCTCTTTTGAATAAAACATACCTAAATTAGTGGATGTATTTTCATAATATGTTTTAAATTTAGCTGAATCATAAAGAGTATCAAATCTAACTGTAATCGTTTTATTTAAATCTTTCATGACTGGATCAGAATCAGTCGAGGAATCATGAGTCACTAATTGATAGACTAAATTGATATGTGCATCGTATTTAAATTTAATTTCAGTCGTGCCACCATTACTGGATGCGGTCAATGTTCCTTCTTTAACTAAATATTTTCTTTGGTTTTCCGCTCTTCGTTTTGGTTTTATTTTATAATATGTCTCATCAAAGGCATATAATTTATAATTGGCTTGTTTTGAAGAGGAAGTAAATTGGCAAGATATACTCTTCCAGTCAGTGAACTGGGCTAATTGTATGCCAGGTACTTTAGTTTGAGCTTCACTAGAAAGAATTGCTATTCCTCCACCTGCAGCAGGCATTGTCCAAACTTCACATGTTGTACTTCCACTCTCTGGAGGGAATTCGCTATAGACGAGTTGCATATCATCGCTTTGTCCTCCCCAATTGAGGTCGGTTTTACTTTTCATTTTATATTTAATAATAAAATATAATTTTGATTTATTAGCAAAGGCAGTAAATCGACTATCAGTAAAATCAATATTAATAGTCATCATTGTCTTATCGTCATTAACACTAAAGATATCACTAGCGTTATCAAGATTATATTCGACACCATCTTGACCTGTGACCCATAGATAAAATGCTCTTCCATCATTACCCTTGGCTTCGTTGTAGTAGTGGAGTATAACCTTTTCGACAACGACAGTTGGTTCTTCATCTTCATCATCGTCACTAGCGTTCGCGCGATAATTTGAGATATCAGGATTATCTAATTTTGCGTGTGTATTATCATTAGAATATACCGCTGTGTCTTCACCTGGATCTTCTATATTCACATGACTAGAGGAACTACAACTACTGACGAGCATAGCGAAGAACATAGGTAACATCATTAATATAGACTTATTGATTCTTTTCATAAATAATCCTCTCTATGTTCTAAATATTTTTAAATTTGACTTTCTTTATCCAAGTGAAATCTTTTAATTTAAATGTCCAATTCAAATCACTTATTGTGCCAGGGTAATTGATTCGACCTCTGTCATCAAGCATTATCAAATCTTGTAATTGGAATATTGTGATATATGAAGGAAGTGAAAGTATATAGTTAAATACTTCAGTATATAAATCTTTATTTTCACCAAATTTCCATTTTAAGAAATCAATATTTTCTTTCGGAAGTGATTTAAGCCAACCAACTAATGTTTGGTTGTCATGTGTGCCCGGATAGACGATTTGTCTATTCGTGGACATATTGTTCACATCAAAGATAGTGAATTCAACTATATACATTCCAGGAAGACTATATTTATCTCTAAGTTCAAGAACACTTGGGAATAAGTCTCCTAAATCTTCAGCGATTAGATTAATATTAGGGTATTTTTGATAAAGTGCTTCAAAGAAAGCTTCTCTTGGACCTTCTACCCATTTTCCTCTTCTCGCATTTATGTCTTCACTAGGAATCACACAATACGTATCAAAAGCTCTAAAGTGGTCGAGGCGAAGCATATCGCAAGTTGACGCTAAAAAGCCAATCCGATCAACTAAGAATGAATAATTGTTTTGTTTCATTTTGTTAAAATCATAAATAGGAGTGCCCCAAAGTTGACCGTCATCACTAAAGACATCAGGTGGACATCCACTTACGAGTGTAGGGTGATAATTTCTGTCCATTACGAATTCATCTTTATGAGTCCAACAATCGACTGAATCTATTCCTACATAAAAAGGACAATCAGCAATTAGAGTAATGTTATTTTTATGAGCGTAATCTCGTAGCTTATTATATTGTTTGTAGGCTATAAATTGTTTGAAATAAATAAATTCGCATCTATCTTTATATTTTCTAGGAACATATTTGTGCTCATCAAAATAAGTAATCATCCATTTTGGCCAAGCGTTCCACGTCAGATTATTGTTATCTTTTCTAAAGCACATAAATAAAGCATATTTAGTAAGCCAATTATTTTCTTTTTTAAATTTTTTATATCCTCTTAGAGGTTTATTTTTAAAAGATAAAAATGCTTTATACAAAATAGCGTCTTTATATTTACCAACTTTCTCATAATCAATTCTATCAGTGCTTTTTCGATAATTTTTAATATCTTGTTTATCTAGATAGCCGAGGTTATATAAGTCATTAAGATAAATATATCTTTCTTCAATAGCCTCACTACAAGTAGACATATATGGCGAATTTCCTGGACCAATAGGATTTAGAGGTAAAACTTGCCAATATTTATAATTATTATCTTTAAGCCAAGATATAAATTTATAACAGCAAGGACCAAAATCACCCACACCATGATTTCCAGGTAGAGATGCGATTGGTAATAAAATTCCTAAATTATCTTTCATAAATATAGTCTAAAGCGCCCACACTCGTGAGCGCTATTAAATAAATTAATTATTAAATGTGTTTACGTTTTTTTAAGTAGAGCACACTTCCAATTGAAGTTAAAGCAATAATAGACACGCCTACAATTAAAGAGATAGGTAATACGGCTGTTCCAATTATTGAATTATTTGGAACATATCTAACTAAAGAGACATTCTTTTCAAGGAAGTTATAGTTATCTCCAAGTTGATCAGTAGTGCCATATCTAGAAAGCACTAAGACATATAATTCAACAAATTCTTTAATATTTTCATTTTGGTGAGATTCATTAGCTGCTTTGAGAATAGCTTTAACTTCATCACTTAATTTATTGTATTTTGTTATTTGTGCTTGCCATGCTGTTTTAAGTTCATTGACATCAGTGCTACCATCTTGTTTACAAACATTACGAATACTTGTTAAGAATTCGCTCGCGAACTTACTAGCCTTAGCCATATTTGAATTAATATAGATGGTGTTACCATCACTGTTTAATGTTAGATATATTGAAACTTCACAATCTTTTTGGGCGACCATACCAGTGCCTTCAATATATTTAAATGCATTAGTGTCATCACTATATTCGTCGATATTTTTAGCGTCAAACACGATTGGTTTCGTTTCGCCTTCACTTTTTATATCAATAAATCTAACTTCATCACCGTGTTTAAAAGATATATTAGCTGTATACCATTGATTCGTATTATCTACGTTTTTTGTCAATGTAACTAATTCACCGTTTTTAAGCATATGGTAACCGAACGAAACACCAATATCGATGAATAATGTTTTAGCGGATATATCTACATAAAGAGTCGCATCAGTAGTGTTAGCTAAAATAGCCTTATCATCACTTAGGTTATTGTTATAAATTGTTTTAGCGGTGAATGAATCACTAACATCAGTATCGTTTTTAACAACACTAATTGTAGTTCCTGCGGTTAATGTTAGATTTTCTAATTTATATTCATTGCCTTCATTTGCTGTTAATTCGTATGTTTTACCATCAATCTTAACTTTATATGGGTTTGTCCAATTTACATCTTCGATTGAATAACATTCGTTAATAGTATCGTAATAAACGTTATATGTTCCAGCGTTAGTGACCACTAAGTTGCCATCATTGTCAACGGATGTTTCAACTTCAGAATTAGTATAAATTTTACCAGAAGTTGCTGAATAATATGTTACCGTGTTTCCGTCAGTAGGTGTCTGTATAAATTTCAATGTAGCATCTGCTACAAGTTCTAAATTTTTAACAACATAGACACCAGTTTCAGTACCGTTAAGACTTGCCTTAGAACCAGTTTTTTTGTTCCATGAATTAAAACTACCAACTACATAATATCCTGGCGTGAATTGCCCAGCCCAAACTTTATTAGTTGTGTAATTAAAATACAATGTTTCTGTAAAGTCTTCCGCTACGACTAAATAATTATCGTTGTCATTTTCTTTGTAAACCTTTGTTAATTGATTATCGTCATTTGGATTTACACTAATCACTTCACCATTTTTAGAAAAAGTTATTTTATCGTCTTTATTTAAAGATACTGCTTGAGAAGACATATATTCATTAGTGTTCTCTGAATTCGCTATCATGTCCATAGTAGTGCCACCATTGATTGAATAGGAATATGTGTCAGAGTAGTTTGACCAACTTCCATCACCTTTAGACCAGGCGTCGTCCGCTATTGTGTAGCAATCGCCTTCATTAGCATCAATGGTCAAATTATTAGTTTGATTCCAAAACGGTCCATTGCTATCTCCACTCGTCCAGTTGTTTTCTGTTTTGTTTGGATCCATTCTACAAAAAATAACATTACCATATGTCTTATCTGTAGGAATAGCCACGCTATAGACGACCATATCGGATCTATCGACTTTGTTCATGTTGACCCAAGTGTTATTATTATCTTGGAAAAAATACGCTGCAAATCTAGCATTAGCTAATTGCCAATTTGAATTAGGTTTTAGATATAAAGTTGATAATGATGCACTATCAGCGTTAACTTCAATGTTAGAATCGTGATGAGAGATTCCTATCGCGGTTGAAAGAGTTAATAAAGCGAAACATCCAAAGACTATTCCGCCTTTAAGTAATTTTCTTTTTTTCATAAAATTCCCCATGTATGCGCTTACTCAAGAATGCGCTTTCATTATTTTTATTATATTAAGATTATATGAATTGTAAATATTTTTCTTTAAAAAGTTAATATTTTGTTTGTGTTACTACGATGACAAAGAGATGTAGAGAAGATTATTTTCATATAATAATTTGATATATACATCTGCTTTAATATCTTTTAGGACTGTGTAATAAGAGGTTCCTTTTGATAAGTATGATTCCCAAACTGATGTTGTTGAGTCGCCTCTAAAAGAATAAGCATCGATATTGTCTAGCCAACCTATTTTGTTAGAGAAATCATAGATTTGAAACATATCATCTTTCTTGAACGAGAATCCTGAGACTTTATATTCAGTTCTTCCAGCTACATCATATGTTCCTGTTGATTGAGCGATAGCACATCGACCATCATTAAACATAATTCCATATCCAGTTGTTGGGATATCCGCAGATGGAACTGGATCATCTCCAGTAGAGGTACCGCTTCCTTTACCTCCAGAAAAACTAGCATAAAGTATTTTTCCATTTATAGCAGGAACAGTGGTGTAGTTCACTAATGAACCATTTCCTTCATAAGAGCACCAACTAACAAATGTTGATCCACTTGTCGTAGAAGTAACATCATCTTTAGTAGGTAATACACTTCCAACATTAGCAACATAACTAATCGTGTTTTCTAAAAATAATGATTCAACGTTATTTCCCTTATTTCCCTTATATAGACCATATTCACCAAGGACAAGATAAGTAGTTACTTCACCAGTAGGAGTGTCTCCTCCTGATGTATCTCCACCTGAAGTGTCCCCTCCAGATGTATCTCCTTTGGTAGAGTCTCCATCAGTGTTATTACTATCAGAAGAATTATTGTCATTATCTTCTTCATTTGGCTTCCCGTTATACATGACGCATCCAGAAAGAATAAGGGCAAATATTGGAAGAGATAAAATTAATTTCTTGTTCATACTATTATCCTCCCTAATTGACCTTAAAGACACTTATGGCAAAATTCGTTGCACCGATATCTCCACTAGCACTAGATGGTGCGTTATTAATTGTCTTCACATTTGTGGTAGCTGAACCCGCAACATTAGTAGGATTCATTAAATAAGATGATTTAGATATACCAATATTAATATAAATAACTAATTTTGCATTTCCAGTTGCGTCACTTACTTTTATAACCATGACATTGTTTGATGATGATGTGTGATAGATAATCCTTGCATCAGATGGATACATCTTCTTAATTTCGATCACATTTTTATAGAAATTAAGCATTGAATTAGGAACTTCTTCTTGTTCTTCCATACTCTTTAAAGAAGAATTATATGCATCGAACTCAAACTTATATTGTCCAGATTTATAATTTGCCCTAAGTGAAATATCTTGCCACTTAAATGGTTGACGATACCAAATATCTTCACAGTTTTCGTTTCCATATTTTGTTATGTGTTCATTTGTGTTTGATGACATGCCTAATTCATCGCCATAATATATCCAAGATATTCCTCTATCTAATAAGGTGACCGCACCATGAATTTTGGCTTTATTTACTTGATCACCAATACCAGTCACGTTATTTAGTGCAGTCGTAGATTCAACTGTTCCAGTACCATTAACCTGATTTATTGCTCTCATAACGTCGTGGTTAGAAGTGAACGCTCCATCGATAAAGTCACTTCGATGACCACCAGGAATACTCATATCTGCTCCATCAAGGGTGACATTTCCATTTGTGGAATATGCATCATAAGTTTCTAAAGCTTGTTTACTTGAGAAATTACTTGCTCCACCAGTATTTGCGTATAAATAAGCAGGAATATGATAATAGTGAGAGAATGAGAACTGAGAATCTAATGCTTGATAATATGGAGCAGTTCTTTTGCCCCATCCATCAAAATTCTCACCAACTAAGAAACAATTTGGATAGTCACTCTTAATTGAACTAGAGAACTCTTTCCACCAAGTGACATTTTTCGTTAAATTAGACGAATAGTCGAAATTTTTAGTAACATATTGACCTTTTTCATCATCATAGGCTTTTTTTGAACCAGTATCAGTAATAATCTGGTCACCACTTTGATAACATTCATCTCTCATAAAGATGTGCTTAACTGCGTCGAGTCTAAATCCATCTAGACCAAAACTCATCCAGTATTTAGCCATATCGATGACAAGTTTTCTCGTCTTAGAATTTTGATAATTGATTTCAGGCATACCGCTACCGAATTTGCCATAATAGTAGTAGTGGGATTCACCATCTTTATACCAAGAAGGATTATCGCTCTCTGCATCTTCCTTAACGGTTATTGTCTGATATGAACCATCGATATATTTTTCGATTGTATCTGTTTCATATTTCCATGAATAGACGTCTCTCCATTCATTTTTTGTTCCGTTATCATTTGTGCCCCATTGAGACTGTGTAAACCAAACATTTGATTTAGAGGTATGATTGAGCACTAAGTCCATAATGACTTTTATTCCTTTTTGATGCGCTTTATATAAAAGTTCACGATAATCAGAAATTGTCCCAAACTTCTTATCGACTGCGTAATAATCAGATATGTCATAGCCATGATATGAATCTGATTGTTGAATTGGAGTTAGCCAGAGAGCCTCAACTCCTAAATTAGAAAGATAATCAAGCGAATCAATAACACCACGAAGATCGCCTATACCATCGCCATTAGAATCTCGAAATGAGGCTACAAATATCTGATAACCCACTCCTAAATCTTTAAATGTATTAGATGTAGCGGGAACACTATAGATATCATTATATGTTTCTTCTATTTCTGAACGATATTTTCCAGTTGTATCTTCATCTATTGGATTTGTTTTTGTATCAGGCACTCCATCTCCGACAAAATAACGATATTCGCTGAGCGATCCAGTTGAGACAAAAACATGAATTGCTTTTCCACCTTCAACGCTTCTCCAATTGGACGATAAATCAAAGTTTTCAAAATAATTTTCTCTTCCGCCATCACTTGTCCAGTTTGTTTTTCCAGACATCGAATCTTGTTTGACCATTAAGAATCCGAGTTCACTAGCCCCTTCATAGGATGTAGTAGTACCTGTTTTTCCACCAATTAGACCTGCTTTATATAAATCGACATCAGCAATAACTCCATAATCATCGACATAAATTTCAGTTGAATCTGATTTAGCGACATCGCTATACGTCATCCAATTTGTCGACATTGGTTTTAAGGTTAGTGATGAAGATACTTGAGTGTTACCTGAGTACGCCCAAAGAGCGCCTTCTAAGTCTTGAGGAGAATGTTGCCACAGCCACAAACAAAAGTCCTCATATTGTCCTTTATCTCCTCTATTGTAATGAAAGTAGAGATGATTAGGCTTAGAGAAAGAATTGCACCAGGCATCATATTGATTTTTTTCTTCATCAGTTTTGGAATTATCTCCACTAGTGTCTTCATTATTATTTGAATCATTAGTAGATACGCAACCACCGATAAGGAAAATTGATAATAAGCTAAATATAAATAAACGTTTATTCATAAATTTGGCCATCCTTCAAAAAAATATTAGTTTTGTAAAATAATGTAGTCAAGTCAAACTTGATAGCCCTTACAATATCTTTTTAAATTTTTGAAATCTTAATTTTATTAAAGAAAAAATGACTTAAATAAAAATATCAACTTATATAAATTTACTCTTAAAACTATATTAGCTTAGGAATTTTGTAATTTTTGAACAAATTTCAATGATAAAGAAAATTTGAGATTATTGTTATTACGACCACTTTTGTTCTTGTTAGTATTCACTCTAATTTAAAAAATCTTTAATTTCTTTATTATTTAATTTATTATATTTAAGCGTTGGACCAATAGCGCAACGGTCAGAGCACTCGGCCCATAACCGATCGGTTCCAGGTTCGAATCCTGGTTGGTCCACCAAATAAAGGAAGATTACCCAAGTGGTTGAAGGGGATGGTCTTGAAAACCGTTAGGGGGTGCAAGCCCCGCTAGAGTTCGAATCTCTAATCTTCCGCCATTGAAATTAGCCCCGTCTAAATATGAGGGATTAAATGCGTAACTCTATGTTGCGCTTTTTTAATTTGTAAATAGTCAATAGGTGTTATAAGTGTAAGAAATATACAATATCGTCAATGCAATCTTTAATAAGTTTATTTTGTGATAATAGCTCTTAGATATTTTCTATTTAACTAGAGTGTATTTTGAAAATCGTTTTGATATTATTTTCATCAATTCTTTCATTTCTTCTTTATTTAGTAAAGATTTATTATTGTTGATAACTCTTTTGTATTCCAGCATGAAAATGTTAATGATTTCGTCGTCAGAAGTAAAACAAACATCTGAAAATAGATTGTTATTTTGTACTAATTTTAATAAGCCGGAAGACAATAGCTCGATTAGACATTCTATATATGAATCATAATAATTTGTTATTTCTGGACTTTTTAATTGAGTGTTTCCGAATAACAAATAATCAATAGTTACATTAAAATATTTTGAAATTGCGATTAATTTTTCCACCTGAGGCATAGATCTATTTTTTTTCATAATCTGTCCATGCCTGGATAGAATACCTATGCCTGCAGCTAAATCTTTTATGTTTTTTTGTTTTCTACTTCTTAAGTAAGAAAGTCTTTCACCAAATGTTTCCAAATTCTAATTTCCTTAATTATTATATATTATTTGACTATATAATATTCAAATAATATTTATACATGAAAAATATAGATGTTGGTATTGATTTAAACGATGATGGTCATTGCGATAAATGCGGTTGGTTCGTTGACAGCTATGGACATCATAGAGCACGTATGGTTTTTCAACATTTTAACGAGGAGATTTATCCTGCATGGATTGAAGAGGATCATCGAATAGAAACATTGTCTTTTGAATCATTTGTTTCTGAATTTTATGAAGGCAATCCATATAATATGTATACTAATCAAACATTTAAACTTTGACCTCTTATATTAAGATATTTGTTAAATGATCGGGACGACCCTTTATCTTGTAGAGGTTTAAATGATTTTTTGCGTTTCGAGAAGATTCATCCTAATAGTGATGTTATAGAACTTATGGATGTTGCTTTATGCATGAATTTAGTGATATCCAAATTTAAATTGAAAAAGAATTTAATCACATTTCGTGGTATGGCTTTTAATAAAAACGACAATTTTGTAAAAAATGCTTGACAATGCATATATTCATCTATAGGAAAATAACTATTTCTCCTTTGTTGATAATGGCTTTGTTAGCACAACAAAAGATATAGATTATGCAAAATCATTTATTTCTAAAAGTAATAAGGATGTTTATGTGCTATGTTCTTATATTTCTTTAGCTGGCGCTTATTGCATACCTCTGAGCAAAGAATGGGGCACTACAAAAAACGATTTTGAGCAAGAAGTATTATTTAAGTCAATGCAAGAATACTATATTTGTGCCATACAAAAATATAAAATTGGAACCAAACAATATTACAACTGCATAATTATTAATACAAAGGAGAAATTACATGATTAAAGTAATTACTGAGTACAGAAAAGCGTTTGCAAAAAAATGCCTGACAGAATTAGCGACGATGACCCAACTTTAACATTTCAAGAATATTATCTTTATTATCTCTTAAGGTGGAATTCTGATGAACCTGAATTATTTATTGATCCGCAAAAAATTTATGATGAATCTCTGAAAGGCGGTTGGATTGATAAAACGTGGCTAAAAATGAGTGCCAGCAAAAAAAAGCCTATAATTTTTGACAAACCATGGGATGAAGTGTTTTAATC
>CAVIPP010000031.1:0-14914 GCA_963644615.1 Oscillospiraceae bacterium | reverse complement strand
GTCTAAGATTTAGTACCAATGACCTTGGTATTTACAGACATTCATTTTGGCTTAAAATTAAATTCTGAAATCTTTCTAGATATTGCTCAGAATAATATTAAATGGATCGAGGAACAGGTAAAGAAATACGAAGTAGATAAGATTATCTTCTGTGGCGATTTCTTTCATCAGCGTAACAGTGTTTCTGTAAATACTTTAAACCGAGCTTATGAATCTTTGAAAAGTCTTGCTAGTAAGGTAGATGAGTTTTATATGATCGTCGGTAATCACGATTCATATTATAAAAACTCATCATCGGTCCATTCATTAAAAACCTTCGAACAATTTAGTAATATTAAGGTTATTGAAACTTCTACAGAGATTAAGCTAGGTAAGAATAAGGTCTTATTAGTTCCTTGGGGTGGTGATTTCCAAGGTGAGAAAAAGTATAATATGATGTTCGGACACTTCGAACCGAATGGAGCAAAAGTTTCAGGCGGGCAAATCTTTGAATGTGCTCATTATTCTTTAGAAGACCTTAATATGGTATCACCGCTTGTATTTTCAGGTCATTTCCATTCTAAAAATGAATATACTACTAAGAATGGTATTGTAATATTTGTTGGAACGCCTTCACAGCAAAACTGGGGTGATTGCAATGAACCCAGAGGTGCTTACCTATTAGATGAGACTACCAACCAGTACAAGTTCATCGAAAATAAGAAAGCACCTAAGTTTATTAAGTTTTTCTATTCAAACCTGCTTGATAATAAGCTACCGATTAAGAAAGCTCAAATAAGCGGAAACTTTATTAAGATTATCGTCGATTGTCAGTATAAGTTTAGTAAGGTCCAGGAATTGGTTTCTAAATTTAATACAGCGGATCCCCTATCTGTAGAAACCGAGTATTATTATTCTAATCAGATTGGTAATGTTATCAATGGTAGTGGAGATGCAGTATCGACAATTAAAACCCACGAAGATTATATTAAAGAGTTTATTTTGAATCCTGATAATGAGTTCCCAGAATCTATCGATCGTGAAAGACTTCTTAAGGAAGCACTTGACGTATTTCGAATTGTACAGACGAAGGAAGATGACGAGGAGCTTATTCCAGAGGTAGAAGAAGTGGCAGCATAAAATGAATACCATCCAGTTTAGAACTATCAAGGCTAAGAATATTCTTTCGATCGGCGATCCGATTGAATTCGATTATACAAAAGGTAAAGGCCTTACCTATGTATATGGTATTAATAAGGACTCGCCAGGTGCATCGAATGGTACAGGTAAATCTACCATTATTCTGTCTTGTCTTTTAATTGCTCTCTTTGGTAAAACGATCAATAACACTAACAATGCTTATCTGTATAACCGTCAGGCAAAGTGGAACGAAGGCGGTTATATTGAATTAGAACTGGTTAAGAATTCTTCGACCGAATACAGGATTTATGTAGAGGTTAAAACAAATAAGAGAAAAGACATTTGTATTCTAACCTTTACTCTGTATAAGAATGGTGAGGACGTAACTAAGTCGACAAAGCTAGAAACTCTAAAGTATATCCAGGAAGAAATTCTTGGTTGTGACTTTGAAATTTTTAAGAATTCTATTGTAATGAGTTCTAGCAACTTGCTTAACTTCTTTGAAATGCCTAAGCGAATTAAGAATGATTATCTACAAGGCATCTTTTCTTTGGATAATATCGGCTTAGCTTACCAGTATACAGCTTCTAAGTTAAATGAAGTTAAGAAGAACCTTAAATCATATTCTGAAAATCTTGCTTCGATTAATTCATATATCAAGAACATTGAAGGTTTATCTGCTTCTTGGTTAGAGAAAAAGGAAGCTAATAAGAATGAGATTTCTGGCCGTATCAATAGTGAAAAAGCAAAGCTTAATAAAGCTATCGAAAATCATACCGAGTCAGAACAACCTAAACAATATGAAAAGAAGGTAAAGTTTCTAGAGAACGAAGAAAACTTTATTAAGTACCGTAAGGATATCAAGAATGCTATTTCTGAATTACAGGAAAACATTTCAGGTTTAAAAGCAAAGATTAAAGTAAACAAGCTTCTTATTAGTAAGAACGCCGAATTACTAGAAAGCCTATGTGATAAATGTAAACCTGTCGTATCTAAGCTATTCAAACTTGATACAGCTAATGAAACTATCGAACAGGCAATGTCAGAGCTTGAAACCTGTAATGCAGAATTTGCAGAAGCTAAAGAAAAGTTAGAGAAAGCTGAAGCATTTCTAGAAAAGGTCGCAGTAATTAAACAAGAGTTCCAGGAATATGAGAATTCTAAGAAGATGTTTAAGAAAGCCGTCGAGTATTCTAAGAATACTATTGCTCTATTACAGGAACAGCTTACAAAGCTTGACAGTGAACAGAATCCACATATTAAGTTGTTAAAGGAGACAGCTGATGAGAAAGATAAGCTAGAACAAATTCTTAATAAGTTATCTGAAACAAGTCAGTACTTCGGTCTTTTGAAAGAAGTCTTTTCTGATAACGGGGTTAAACAGCTTATTATTCAGAACATTGTCGATATTCTTAATAATTCCATTTATTCATATTTGAAACAAATGGGTGCAGATTTTACTGTTTACTTTGACAATAAACTGGTTTATAATTTTCAAACACCTACAGGCCCAGCTGAATATTCATCGTTTTCCGCAGGTGAACGCAGGAAACTCGACCTGGCTATCCTGTTTGCGTTCAGGGACATCCTAGGTAGTTCCCAGATGAAATCTAACCTTTGCATTATCGACGAAATCCTAGACTCGGCTATCGATAACCTGACACTTAACTCAGTAATCACTATCCTGAAAAATAAATCTACTTTTGATAATCAATCAATATACGTTATCTCCCACCGGGAAGGATTAAATGATTCAGACGTGTTTAATCATAAATTCCGTGTTGAGAAAGATAATGGAACATCTAAAATTTATCAAGAGTTTTAACCATGGCAAAGAAAGCAGCAGCAGTAGAAAAAGAATCAAAACCTTCTTCTAAAAAGAAAAAACCTTCTAAGAAAATTCTTAAGAAAGGTCTTAATAAGAAAGACCTATTAGAAGTCCCAGAAGATTGTTCTGCTATTATTCTGAAACCTGATGGTAGCTGCCAAATCTACGTTAGCTCTAATGCTGATAATGCAGACGGGGCAATGGAATACAAACCTCACGAAGAACTTGCCATCGCTATCGGGGCACTTCTACAAAACGAAGCTTACGTAAGCACTACCATTAATACGTTCCGAGAATTATTCGATGCTGCTATTCAACAGCAATCGAAACCTGAGAATTCGATCGACTGAATTTAATTGTTTACAAATTAAGGCCGGAGCTTTATAATATCTGATTATGAAATACGAACTAGAAAACCATTCCGAAGCCCTTGTTCTGGGTCTTCTTACAAAGGCCATGGATGCTTCAAAGCTTGTCAGTTTTGATTGTAGCTATGTTTCAGAATTAACTAGTTCTAAACGGGTTTTCATTTCAGTTACTAATGAAGACAATTCATTTTTTGTAATTACCCGGTATGATATTGATGAGGATGATAAATCCATTTACGACTTTAATGTATCTGCTGGGATCTATAACAATGTCTACCCGAGAATGTCGGTAGACCTGAATTTGAAATTTAATAAAGATTCAGAGGTTAATCAAAACTTTGAAAAACTTATTGAAGTCCTTAATGAATTTGCCTCAAACCAAAAAGACTAAGATTTTGCAAAAACAATGAAACCTTTCTTATTTGAGATCGACGGTCCTGAGTATGCAGGTAAAACTACAACTCTTAAAAAATTAGAGAGCACTTACTTTAATAAAGCTCTTGATAATTTTAAGTTTTTCTATGGTGTCGGAACTTCTGAATTATCCGACCGGCTTCGACCAATTATCAAAGAAGTTAAAATGACTGCAGAAGAATCCTGTGGCCTATTATATGCTAACAATCATGCATTCATTAACTCGATTCTTAAGAGCGGATATAATGCATTTACAGATCGAGGTCTTGTTTCATATTTCATTTATCAAGGTTATCTTGCTAATGCATTAAATGAATGTCGAGGAACCTTTAGTACACTTCTTGGAAATCTTGTTAATTTCTATGAAGAGAATTTTCTTTATTATCGGATTATTCTTTCGATCACGCCAGAAACTGTAATGCAACGTAAGCTAAAACGTGATCAACTTGAAAATAATTCCAAAGACCAATTCGATAATATGGATTTATTCGGACATCGCAATCTTTGCAGTTATTATGATGGCTTACATGGTGTAGTTGCTTCACAGTTCTTCGATCAAAGTAAAACTATTATACTTGATTGCGAAGGCTTATCTGAAGAATTAGTTGCCCAGAAAGTTTACAGTATTGTGAACGAAATTGTTGAATCTTGGAAGCACTAAGGTTGAATCACTGATTCGCCTAAATAGGTTCGCATAATTGAAGTGATACCTTGGACCAAGGAATTGGTTAGTGAAACATTTTGGATGGCTCCATAACCTCCCGCTTTATATCTTACAGGTTTATCTACGAAAGTATCACCCCAACCGGTAGAGCCAACTCTAGCAATAAAGTATTCAAACTTATCACACCCATTAATACAATTAATAAATGATGCAGGTTTATCGCCTTCAAATTCTAAACTAATAAGATTAGAACAAGTATTGAATACATTGTTGCCGAAGTATGTCGTTGCTTTTGGTATTACTACTGAAGTAAGATTTCCACAATTGGTAAATGCATAAGGACCAATGTTTGTTACTGATTTACCAATTTCAACAGAAGATAAAGCGGAGCAATTATTAAAAGAATATGCCTCTACATATACCACGGAATCCGGAATAGTAATCGATGTAAGTCCAAAACATCCAGCAAATGTTGACTCGGCTATAGCCTCAAGTGAATTACTAAGTTTAATTGATGTTAAATTAACACAACCGTAAAAAGCCTTATTTCCTATAGTAGTTACTGAATCCGGAATATCTATTGATGTAAGATTAATACATGATTGAAAAGCTGAAGCACTTATACTTGTAATAGAATTTGGTATTACAATCGATGTAAGCCATTTATTTGATGATGCACTAAAGCTTCCTATAGAAGTTACTGGTAATGAATTATAAGTTTCTGGAATTAATATTGTTCCGCCAGAAGTATTAATTGTTTCATCACCTTTTACTGAATATGCAGTTCCTTCCGAATTAATGGTAAATGTTAAACAATCATTCCAATCATAGTATACCGATTTGTATTCCCAAGTAGTGCCCCAGCCAGTGGTGCCGGGTTTAATAAACAAGTATTTCAGATTTGGAGTATCCTTAAACACGTCAGTGTTTTTAGTATAAGTGATGTAATCGCCTTCAAATTTAAAATATGAAAGATTTGTACATTTAGTGAAAACGTTATCCGAATTAATCGTAGTTACTGAACTTGGAATTGTAATCGAAGTAAGACTTGAGCAGCCACGGAAGGCCTGAGCTTTAATATTTGTTACTGAACTTGGAATTGTAATTGCAGTAAGGTTTTCACAAAAATAAAATGCTCGTTTACCAATACTTTTTACAGTACTAGGAATAACTGAAGCTTTACATCCACACAATAGTTCATTAGTTGATCGATTTATAATGCAATTGCCTTCGGATTTATAAACTGAATTGCTTGTATTAACAGTAATTGTTTTTAAATTATTGCATCGTCCGAATACGTCTCCGCTAATATCATCATACTGGGTTAAACCGCCGATTAGCTCTACCGACTTTGGTATAGTAATAGAACTTATTGCAGTATAATAAAATGCCGCATTTCCGATTTTAGTAACACCACTGCCGATTGATACTGTTGCAAGACTCGTGCAGAAAGAAAATGCCCAATGATTAATAGTAGTTACCGTATTAGGAATTGTAACTGAAGTAAGACCAGAACATCCGGAAAATGCTCCATAACCGATTTCGGTTATAGAACTTGGAATACTAATAGTTTTTAAACTCGAACAATTATTAAATGCATATTTGCTTATAATAGTGTTGCTTGTTGGAATTGAAACTGAAGTAAGACTAGAACATCCCCAAAAGGCTTCATCCGCAATTACTGCAGTACTTGGAAGATTAATAGATGCTAATTTAGAACAGCCTTTAAAAGCGGCAGATCGGATTTCAGTAATTGAATTAGGAAGCGTTACTTTAGTTAATTCATCACAATCTTTAAAATCTTCAATATATTTTACTGGACCTCCATCATAGGTAGATGGAATAGTAATTGTACCAGAAATTATTGGATATATTGCATGGGCTGCTGTGAGTTTTTGCGGGTCGGCGGGATTATATGTATATTCTATCGGATTGGCTGAGTCAAAAACTTTAACTTCTAGCCCATTCCAAGTGTCACCCCAACCGGTTGTACCTTTATTAACTATAACATAATCAGGGTTTGTAACATTACCAAATACATCAGTGGCTTCAGGTATAAGATTACCTTTAAGATAAAATACAGGTTTATGATCGTCAATATCGACACCATTACCAAAATTATAAAATGCTTTATCACCTATTTCAGTTACTGAGCTTGGAATTATTGCTCGGTACATTTCCATACAGCCATAAAACGCCTTAGCTCCGATTTTTGTAACTTTATCTGGTATAATAAGTTTGGAAAAAGTATGCATATCGAAACCATAAGAGACAAATGCTTCATCCTCGATAGTGATTAATGAGCTTGGTAATGCTTCTAAAGTAAGTTTTGTACAATTAGAAAAAGCATGCTTACCTATTCTAGTTACAGAATCAGGAATATTAACTGTAGTAAGATTTATACAACCTTCAAATAAATAATTGTTAATTTCAGTTACTGTACTTGGAAGCGCCGCAGAAGTAAGGCTACGGCAATTCATAAACATCCCATTTGATAATGTAGTTACTGTTTCTGGAATTGTAATTTCTACTAAACCTGCTCCGACGAATGCATAATCACTAATGGTGATTACTGAACTTGGAATTGTAATTGAAGTAAGACTTGAACAATTACCGAAAGCCTTATTGCCGATACTTGTTACTGAATTAGGAATATTAATAGAAACCAGGTCTTTACAGTGATAAAAAGCATAGTTGCCAATACGTGTTACTGAATCAGGAATACTAATCGAAGTAATACTAGCACGATTAATATCCAATGCAATGTCAATATTATCTATAACAGTTACCGGTAATCCATTATATGTTGATGGAATTTCTATAGACTTTGGCAATACCGTCTTATATAGTATTCGAACTGAATATGAAGCTTTATCAGAATTAAGAGTATATGCTAAATAATCAGAATATTCTAATTCTAGTGGCTTACTATTCCAGTCTTTAGACCAGCCGGTTTTTTCAGCATTAACAGAAACTGAAGCTAATGATATTGTATTAGTTAATACTTTTCTATTTTCTGGGATAAAATTACCTTCAAGTTTAAATTTGTTTAAACTTTTACAATTATAAAATGCATTGTTTCCAATATACTTAGCTGTTGCTGGTATTGTAACTGATTTAAGTAGTGAGCAACCAGAGAAAGCGGAATCACCTATACTAATTATATTACTTGGAATATTAATTTCAGCAAGTTTGGAACAAGAATAAAATGCAGAATTTCCAATACCTGTTACAGAATCAGGTAATATCACAGAAGCTAATTTTGAACAATTTTTGAAAGTATAATGTTCGATATCTGTAATCGGAGCAGCGGAATCAAAAACTGCAGAAGTAAGTGCATTGCAATTTTCAAATGCGGATAATCCAAGTTTTGATAAAGTTTTAGGAAATTCTACAGAGGTTAATGCTGAACAATTTTTGAAAGCGTTGTAACCGATTGATTCTAATGAAGTTGGTAAATCAATTGATGGTATCGCTGAACAATTATAAAAAGCATTATATCCAATTTTGGTTATTGAATCTGGAATTGTTACAGAAGCGATAAGTGAACATCCATCAAAAGCCTTATTTTCAATTTCCTTAACCGGCAAATTATCATATGTTGATTTAATTACAATTTTTCCATCTATTGTAGTGTCTCTTGCCTTAACCGAATAATGCGTTCCATCATCACTTAAGGTATATACTAATTTAGCAAGATCAATTACAATAGGTATTCCAGCCCAAGTATCACCCCAGCCAGTAGTATCGTTATTTACATGAATTTCTGTAAGGTTACTTGTACCAGTTAGCACATTATTTGCTGGAGCTATATAATTTCCTTCAAATTTAAAATAACTAAGACCTGAACAACCGCCGAAAGCATTGTTACCAATACTGGTTACACTATCAGGAATTGTAATCGAAGTAAGACTTGAACAATTGCTGAAAGCACCAACATCAATACTGGTTACACTATCAGGAATTGTAATCGAAGTAAGACTTGAACAATTTCTGAAAGCACCAACACTAATACTGGTTACACTATCAGGAATTGTAATCGAAGTAAGACTTGAGCACCCTTCGAATGTGCGCCAAGCAATACTGGTTACACTATTACCAATAGTGGCTGAAGTAAGACTCGAACAATCAGAGAAAGCATCCATACCGATACTGGTTACACTATTGGGAATTGTAATCGAAGTAAGACCTGAACAGCGATAGAAAGCGGCATTATCAATACGAGTTACTCCATCAGGAATTGTAATCGAAGTAAGACCTGAACAGCCAGAGAAAGCACTAGATTCAATAATGGTTACACTATCAGGAATTGTAATCGAAGTAAGACCTGAACAACCAGAGAAAGCGACGGCACCAATATTGGTTACATAATCAGGTATTACTGAATTTTTACAACCAAACTCTAATTCATTTATTGAAGTTTTTATACAACAATTTCCAGCAGAATGGTATACAGTATTTTTGTCACTAACAGTAATCGAAGTAAGACTTGAACAATTTCTGAAAGCACCCGTACCGATACTGGTTACACTATTGGGAATTGTAATCGAAGTAAGACCTGAACAGCCAGAGAAAGCATTATATTCAATAATGGTTACACTATTGGGAATTGTAATCGAAGTAAGACCTGAACAGCGATCGAAACCAATACTATCGATGTTTTTAACCGGCTTTCTATTATATGTTGCAGGTATAGTCAAATCACCAGAAATAGAAGTACTTTTAGCTTTAACTGAGTAATAAGTTCCATCACTACTTAGCGTAAATGTCAAGTCATTAACTGTTGCCATTTGTTTCTTCCTCCTAGATTAAGAAGCCCGAATAAGGTATAATGTATTAGTATCCTTAGTAGTTAAGCTATCATATTCAGATTGTGTTACTGATTTCAATGTATAACCGCCAAGTTGATTTTCTAATGCCGAAATACGGTTTAATATCTCTGTTAAATCTGCTAAAGCTGAAATTGTTATTTTACCACTAGTTGTATCCTTAGTAATAGTAACATTATCACCTTCGATAAGGTTCGTTCCAGGAATTAAAGTATCTTGTTTTGAAGTCTGAAGTGTGGTTACTTTTGAATCAATTTCAGCCTTTGAATAAACATCTTTAGTATTAATAACTAAAGCATCCGCAGTCTGAGTAATTGAAATATTTGAACCGGCAGTTAATGTGTTTTGTTTCTTAGAAATTGAAGTATTAAGCTCGGTTACTTTTGAATCAATTTCAGCCTTTGAATAAACATCTTTAGTATTAATAACTAAAGCATCCGCAGTCTGAGTAATTGAAATATTTGAACCGGCAGTTAATGTGTTTTGTTTCTTAGAAATTGAAGTATTAAGCTCGGTTACTTTTGAATCAATTTCAGCTTTTGAATATGTGTCGCCTGATCCGCCACCCGTAGAAGAAATTGTAATAGCGCCAGAAGCACTTTGTGTAATGTTAACATTCTCGCCTGCGAAAATGTTCGAGTTAACCTTTAAAGTGTCTTGTTTCTTAGCAAGCTCTGTTGTAAGAGTAGTTGTATTAACTTTCTTTGCAAGTTCTGTATCAACAGCGGTCTTGGTATATGCATCGGTAATTCCATAACCAGAAAGTGTCGTAGCTTTGTCAGCTTTCTTAGCAAGCAATCCATCAATATCGGTCTTAGAATAAACATCTGCCGGGATCGCACCTTTCTTTAGATAAACTTCTGAAAGGGCTTTACCACCTTCAAAAAGGGTTGTTCCCTTTACATTAGTAGCCTCGAAGGTAATATTTCCATTATCAATCTTAAAAAATGGATTAGTCTTACCATAGGCTTTCATCTGGTAAATATTAGAGTAATCGAAGCCTTTATTAGATACGTAGGTAAATGCAGTAATGCTATTATTACTTGCGGACCTAAAAATATCAGAATTAACACCACTAGTAACTTGAATTGTTCCAGCAATCGTTTGTAAGTCTTTATTAGTTTTTGAAACCGAGTTTGCAATATCCGTCTTTACTTCATTCCAAGCAGCATTATTAACAATTACAGGTTTATCCCCTGGGAGTGTTATCGCATTAATCGTTGCAGACTCAAATGTCGCGGTCTTAAAAGTTGCCGAATTATATTTGGCATTAACGTTTGAAAGGATTTCTAAATTTGGGATGTCTGACATTTGTACACTGGCCTACTCATTATTTAATGTTTCTTCAGCAATCCGAGTGGTCTGGAATTTAATTGTTTACAAATTCAAGAAAACCATATAATTGTATATATAATTTCAATGGTAGCGTCCGAGAAGGCTTAGCAATTCATTTATAGAAAATCTACATTTTATTGTAATTATGAACCCTGAAAGTCCAATTACAACAAATCGAACACGTAAACAGAAGGCTCAACCTTCTTATGCATCGATTAATGATATTCCCGCTAACTATGGTCAGCAACAAGAAGTTGTAAGCCAGCAAGTTCCTCAGCAACAACCGATTCCTGTAGCACAACCTGTAGTTCAACAGCAACCAATGGTTCCTGAACAACCAAAGGTTTTCAATATCTCTGATGTTTCTAAACTATTTGCAGAAAGTAATTCTTCTGGCGTCTATGAAATTAACTTCCCATCAGTTGGTAAGTCTTATAAGTTTAAGCAACTAACGCTCGGGCAGCAGCGAACACTTTCTAAAACATCTAACGACTTCAAAAACCGCGCAGATCAGTTACGTGTTCGCATGGCATTAATGAAGAACATTTGCCTTGACCCGACATTTAACCCTGAAGCCGTTACCTGGGCAGACTTTATTAATGCTCTCATTATTATCCGTAATGAAAACTTTATCGACGAATTAAAGTATAACATTAAATGTGATAATGAGAACTGTGAACAAAAAGAATTCCCGATCACCGTCCCACTAGATGAAATTTCTGTAAAGCTTACCGAACTTATTGAAAAGGTTGAAGCTCAAGATAAGTTCTTCGAATTCGAAGTAGGCGAAAACAAAGTTAAGTTCCATCTCTCATTTCCAAAGATGACAACTTATCTTAAACTCGCTGAAATCTTTGCTAAGGAAAAGAATAAACAAGCTTCTGACGACCTTGCTCTATTCCTCTATCCTTATATTAGTGGTATTGATGTTAATGGAACACCGGTCGATGTTTCTGGTATTATTAACGATATTAATAAGTTCCGTGACTTTATCGATACAACATTTGTCCGCGGTTTGTCATTCAAACAATTCGCTCTTAAGGTTTCAGAATACTTTGAAGAATTTTCAACGTATATTTCTGAATACAAAGCAAAGTGCCCATTCTGCGGAACAGAGAAAACAATCCCGTTTGAAATCGACGATTTTTTCGTGCTTTAGTCTTTCTTGATTCAGGGTTCTTCGAAAGTTCAATGTCGAAGCAAATCTGGTTAATGGAAATGAAATACATTACTAGTGTTGCAGGAGTTAACGATATGATTTGCTTCGACTTTGACTTTCTTTTCGAAACAGCCTATCAACATGAATTAGAAAGACAGGAAAAAGAACGACAGGAATCGAAATCACATCGACACTAATCTAATTTTTGAATAAAAATGCGAACCCTTCTTAATACAGACATTGTTGAATTAAATTACTCTTCACCTGAGGAAATTGATAAAGAGGTTAAAGTCGGAAATATTATCCTTCCATTCGGAAGTGGTAAATCTGGCTTAACAAAGACAGTAACTTGTAAGATTAAAAATCTTAATACATCAGTTTCTAAGAACTTGCATATCTATATTGGCGATGAAATCCTAGTTGACCGATATGCAATTATTCAGATTAGAACAGGTGAAAGGTTTAATGCTTATATTAAAACCGATTCTATTCTAATGGTTAAAAAACAAATGCCAATTGGTGCAACAGGTCGATCTATCCAGGATCGAATCGTGGATTATCTTGAATCAGCTCCGAAAAAATGTTTCTTCTCTGTTTACAACGAAACAGTTCGTCAAGAAAACATTGCAATCGCAGGTAAGTATTCTAAGCTTATTAATAAGATTGTAAATGCTTGGACGTTCCGTGAAAATAAAAACGAAACAATGGAAGAGTTTAGACGTCGCGCTCGTTTAATGACGCTTGATTCTTGATTCTACTATAGAAATTTTCGATTGAAATAAGTTCTTCTTTCTTAGTTTTCTTATTTCTAATCTTTATCTTCGTCTGGCCGCCTACACATTTACCTTGTTGGCGGCCGGATAGTATTACGTTAAATGGATGTTCAACGAAGCCTTTAACCATTTCCTTTTGTTTTTCGTAAAGCTTAATCTTCTCTTTACCACGATAGGAAATGATATAGAAATAGTTTTCAGCAAAGTAAACAATATCGTCTTTACAACGTTTTAATTCTTCAGCATAAAACTTTGCTTGTTCCGGTGAAATCATTGAAACTTCACCTGCCGCTTTAACACCACCTATACCACGGAAATTCTTGGTAGCAGGTTTAGTAATCCAATCATTAGGATTTGGTTGTGCTGGCATGCACGTTATTTATGGTCCGAACACTATCTAGATTTTACAATCATGTCAAGAAAACCACTAACTAAAGACCTCGGACCAAAGTATGGTATAAACAAACATGATATTATCGAATATGATGGTCATAAGTTGTATGGCATTACAGCATTGCGGGATTTCGGAGATGTAAAGAATGGTGAAGCCGGTGGGTATATCGAAGACGGTAAAAACCTTTCACATGAAGGTAATTGCTGGATCTACCCTGGAGCTATGGTATTTGAAGATGCTTTAGTATTCGGATGTGCTAAGGTAAAAGATCATGCTATTGTTCGCGGTAAGGCATTCTTATGTGGTAATTGTGAAGTATCAGGTGATGCAATTATAACAGAACGAGCAAACATTCGAGGCTATGCAAAGGTTTGCCAATCTGCTACGGTTTATGGTATGGCCTTAGTGGAAGGTCATAGTATTATTGATGGTACTGCCCATGTGAGTGATTGGGTTCAGGTAAGAGGTAAGGCCAAGATTGGTGGGGCTGCAAACGTGAATGGTCGAACAATTATCAACGGAACTGCAGTAGTTACTTGACAATTAGGATTTTGACACGAGAGAACTGTATCAGGATTACAACAGAAGACCAAAAATCTAATAATTTATTATTCGAGGAATTTTCATATGTTGAAACCAAAACAAGACAATGCAATTCATGCATCTCCACAAACCTTTTCCGACCTTATTCGAGGTTTGCAATATTCGGTTAACACCGCTCAACAAGTTCTAGAGAATCATCATCTTTATCTTTTAAGTCGATTCACTGATAAGGATGGTAATATTACTACAAAGAAGGTAACACTACCAAATGGTAATACTATTGAAATCCCTGTATTATCCTTCATGAATATGGGAGCTTTAATGATCGATGAACTAGAACTTGATTTTAATACCAAGATTGATCAATCAACGATGAAATGCTACGCACCAGAAAATTATACAAGGTCTAGCTTTGATGTTGACGTGGCAATTTCCTCTAGAGAATCCAACGGGCTTATGCATGTTAAAATGAAGTTTAAGAATCGTGAATTACCAGAAGCTGTTTCCCGACTTAACGATGAATTGAATAAGATGATGACTCCACGGGAAACTTCTATTTAAGGCATATAAATAATTTCTAACTAACACAAAATTATGGCAGACGATCCAAAATATGTATCGAAATCGTTCACAGACCTTCCAATCCGTGAATTGATCTCCGCGCCGCTTAATGCTGCTGCAGAAGCACAATTCAAGCTGGCACAGACTACCATTGAATTCATCGATAAGATCGGATTTGAAGGTGAAAATAAACAGACACGACTAGTCAAGTTCGATCTTGAACGTCCTGTCGAAACTGGTGAAGGTATCGAAACAACTAAGGTACAGGTTCAAGCACCTCTACTTGGCTTAGTTTCTACACCATCCCTAATGGTTGAAAATGTTAATGTTGAATTCCAGATGGAAGTAACATCTTCAACTAGCGAAAAATCAAAAACTGAAGCAGAAGCAAAAACCTCCGTCAATTATAAAGGTTGGTTCGGTCCTTCTGTTTCAGTTAATGGTAAGGTTACAACAGCTAAGGAAAACACACGTAGCACTAACCAGACAGCTAAGTATAACGTCACAGTTAATGCTAAGCAGCAACCTCCGACGGAAGGTCTTTCCAAACTTATGGACCTTCTTGCATCTTGTACTGCACCTATTAAGATTGAAAATAAGGAAAAGGCCGCAGCCTAATCCTGTATTAGCTTAGATAAGCTTAGATTATGCCTTGAGGCTCAAAACTTCAAGGCATAATAAACAAAAACGTTCTTTCAAAACCATGATTCAAATTAGTTGATAACTAATGTTGAATTGTAAATAATTCAGGTTTTCGCCACAAATGATGTTCTTGGTGGAGGTTGTGGTCTTTTCATCGCCTTAAAAAGTGTTGACCAAAAAATTTGAGTTCTTTTTCATATTATGATCCCAGCGGCATAATCAGAAATGATTACGGGCATTATTGTTCGACAAAAGCCGCAATGGTTCCTGTAAGCAATTACAGGA
>CAVIPP010000030.1:0-15150 GCA_963644615.1 Oscillospiraceae bacterium | reverse complement strand
GGATTTTCACTATATTTAAAGCTTAAAAAATTTGAAAATTATGATATCGCAAATGAATATGACTATTGGATTGAAACTTCATTAATTGCAATGTTAAGACGATACGTACTTACTTTATATGAAGAAAAAGTCATTTATCACTATTGTGAAAACGACTATTTAAATGCTAGAAATGAAAATGACAAAATAATTAATAAACTATATGCACATTTAAAAGATTATCAATTTAATTCATATAAAGAATTCCACGACTTTTTAAGCGATGAAAGTTTGAAGAACTTATCTAAAGAATTAAAATACGAATAAATTAATTGTAAGGCTTAAATTGCGACCAAAGGATAATCGCTAATTGAAGAGGCAATCCTGGTAAAAAAATCATCCAAAGATAATTATCAAATCCAATATTAAAGGCAATTGTTAGATATATAGATGCGATAAGCGACCACGCTAATACGGAAATAGAAATAAATAAACCTGGTCGAATTTTAAACCATAATGGAATAAAAACAATCAAAACTATTGCACTAGCGGGCACTCCATAAAGTAGACTAATCCAAGCGTGATCAACTGATGTAAAAATTGAAGTAAAAATAATTAATACAATAAGCCAAACACAAAGAATAGCTAAGCCTGTAATCAAAATTTTATTTCTTTTTGATTTATGTCTACTTTTTCTTAATTCGTTTGATTCATCGCATGTATGCATTTTAAGTAAATAATCGACACTGACATTAAAATATTTCGAAAGTTCTAAAAGAATATCTGCAGAAGGTATCGCTTGAGCGTTTTCCCACTTTGAAATATTCTTATCGCTATAGCCAAGTTTATTAGCCAGTTCAAGTTGAGTTAGTTTGTTTAATTTTCTAAGTTCGATGAGATTATTAGCAAATATAGAATTTAAATCGTCCATAACAAGTGCCTCCAACTTGTATTTATTATGTTACTCTACAATTTGTAGAGTGCAATATTTTTTATTCTACAAAAAATAATTTCACAGTTCAGTGCACACAAAAAATAATTGTTTTTTAATAAACTCGCTAAAGGAGGAAAACTTAATGAAAAATTTTGTCGTTAGTGTCGACTCATCGTGTGATACAACTAGCGAAGAACTTGATAAGATGGGTATATATCATATCTCTTTTGATTACACAGATGGCACAAATGTGATTAAAGATGATATGAAAGAAGAAACACTTAAAACATTTTATGAAAATATTAGAAAAGGAGTTGTCTATAAGACAAGTCAAATTAATCACGAGGAATATTTAAAATTTTTTAAAGATATTGAGCAAAAAGAGAATTTACCAATTTTACATATTTCATTAACAAAAGGACTTTCTTGCACGCTCGATAATGCACTCGCATGCAAAAAAGAACTTGGTGTAGACCTAGAAGTTGTGGACGCTAAGATGGCATCAGTAGGATTATTTGTTCTCGCCAAAGAAGCAATCAAACTTCAATCAGAAGGCGTATCGTTTAAAGAGGTAACTAAAAAAATCAATGAACTAGTCTTATACGTGAATACATTTTATACCACCAATACATTAACTTATTTTGCTCGAGGTGGAAGATTATCCAAAGCCCAAGCTTTATTTGGTAACATCATGTTAATTAATCCAATTTTGGATTGTGACCTAGAAGGACACTTAAGAGTTATTAGAAAGGTTCGTGGTGAGAAAGCCGCTAAAAAGACATTTATTGATATTATGAAAGATACTGTCAACTGTCCTGAAAACAAAGAATTATACATATGTCACGCTGATAATTTAGAAGGCGCAAACAAACTCAAAGAAGATATATTAAAAAATATAACTTTTAAAAGTGTTGAGATTCATTTTATGGGACCAATTGTTGGCGCACATACTGGTCCAGGTCTATTAGCTTGCTTTTACGTTGGTAAGCTAAGAGAGCATTAGCGATTTTCCTTCCAAAATAATGTAAGTCAAATGGCTTACATTTTTTTGTTTGCTCAATATAGTCTCTAAGGTTTTTGTATAATTAAAATTGTTCGCTAACTATGTTCATAATTAAAAAGGACTGTATGATAACAGTCCAATATTATCAATGAGAGGATAATTTAAATTATTCTTTTTTAATATTTGCTTCGCTCATCACTTGATCAAGAAGGGCTTTAGCTCTTTTAAGGGATAGGTCACTTCTAACATCAAGTTCACTAGGCACATCAGCGTATTTTTTAATTTTTGAAGAATCCTTTACTGGAATAGGAGAATCTTTAAAATCATTTGGATTAAGTTTGTAATAAACTTTTAACTTTTTGCCGGCAATAGTGATCATCATATACATGACTTTATGGAGTCGATAGGAATCACCATCAACCGAGATTCTATTTTTAATTCCATAACTTAAAGCGTGCTCGGAAAGTTCTTTATATTTTGCTTTTAAGTCCTTATCGGCGTGTTTAAGTTTATATTCAAATGGAACTCTTTCAATTTTACGATCAGTGAACGCTATAGGCTTTTCTTCAACTATAGGAGCACTAACAACAACTGTCTTGACAACTTTTTCAGTCTTAACTTCTTCCTTAGCTGGCGTTTCTTCTTTCTTTTCTTCCTTTTGAATTAGAACAGGTTCTTCAATTAATGAATGACCTCTAAATCCATCGAGGATACCAACTAAAGAGGTTGCATATAACAAAGTGACAACAATACCAGCAGTAAGAAGTAAAGCATAGTAAAGTTTATTTTGAGTAACTCTAGAGATATGAGTGAGAATCATTGCTCCGCCATAAACCAAAGATAAACCACCAACAATTAGTCCTATAGATGAGAATATAGCGCGGTATTTTTTCTTAGCTAAAGCAATAATAATAGCGATGAGTGCAAACAAAATAGATGCATAAGCAAACACGCTTAGAAGTGAAGAGAATCCTTTTAAAGAGATATCGTAATTTTCTAAGCTTCCAACTAATCCAAGAGTTAAAGTTGGGATTGCAAACGCATTTGCGTCATTGAATAAGTCTTTACTACCGCTTTTAAGTAGAAAGAAGCAAATAGCTCCCGCAATAAGCATCACTACGACGATGATGAGTAAGATTTCGGACATTCTTAATCTTTTTTTGTTCTTTTCCATAAGTGTCACCTCATAAATATGATTATAGAAATAATTAATTAAATTTCAAATAAAACATAGAGAAATTAAATTTCAAAGATTGTTTTAACAATATTCACTAAAAGTTCCATTTCTTCAATGACAGCGAATTCATATCGTCCATGATGATTATATGAACCTGTTCCAAGATTTGGACAAGGCACACCCTTAAAGGAGAATGTCGCTCCATCTGTGCCTCCTCGAATAGGCTCATAGCTAAATGGAAGGTTTAAATGTTTATAAACTTCTTCGATATGTTGCTTACATTCATCGTTTTTTGAGATGACTTCATACATATTTTTATATTGATCTTTAAACGTTAAATTTATACTAGCGCCAGGAAATTCTTTTAATGTATCTTCTTTAGCTTTCAAGAAATCATCAACTTGTTTATTTAGTTTATTTTGGTCATGATTTCTTAATATGTAGTTAGCACTAGCGCGTTCAACTTCTCCACTTATATTCGTGACGTGATTAAATCCTTCTTTTCCACTAGTTTTAGCAGGAATTTCATTTTTAGGAAGCAAACTCATAAAATGAGTAAGAACTAAAATAGCATTAATCATTACCCCTTTCGCGTCACCAGGATGAATTGATTTACCGATTACTTCAACATTTACTGATTTAGCGTTGAAATTTTCAATTGAAATATATTTTGGATCATCTCCATCGATAGTGTAGGCGTATTTAGCGTTAAATTTATCTATGTTAAAATAGTCCGCTCCACGACCGATTTCTTCATCAGGAGTAAACAAAATCGAGACAGGATGATGTGAGTTTTGTGGTGTTTTAACTAATTGGGACACTACTTCCATAATAATAGCAACACCAGCTTTATCATCTCCTCCTAATAGAGTTGTTCCATCTGTTGAAATAATAGTTTTACCTTTTAGTTCGTTTAATTTTTTATATTCTTTAGGGGAAAGAAATAGACCACTACTACCTAAAGGTATATCAGTTAAATCATAATTAGTAATAACTTGAGGTTTAACATTTTTACCTGAGCATTCACTAGCGGTATCAACATGAGCACACACCCCTATGGAATCTAATTTAGGATTACCTGGTATATGAGCGTACACTCTAGAATATTCATCCATTTCATAATCGACACCAAGTTCACTAAGTTCTTTACAAATTAGATTTAATAAATCGAGTTGATTTGTGCTACTTGGAGTTGTTTCGCTCTCTTCATTTGATTGAGTGTCAATTTTGACGTAATTTAAAAATCGATTAAGCAAATTCATAAATGTCCCTTTCTAATAAATAATGACATCTTAAATTATATTTAAATTGTAAAAATATAGGCTGTAAGTGGAAGCGCCACAAACATGAGTAAACTTGAGACAACTAAGATATAAAAGATTACTCTAAGTTTAATGAAGCGATAAGCCATTGCGACTTGATTTTGTTTTACATTCGCACGTTTAGCGGCAATCGATTCATAAGCCATGACTAATATTATTGCTAATGTGAAGATATTAATCATCGTAATAAGTGAGAATATATTCGCATCAGATATCATTGATACTCCGACAAGAATTGATGAAATAGCAGCAAATAAACCCGTACCTATCATACCAATCGAATCTTCTTTATTATAACTTTGATTAAAGAAGGCAATAATCATCCAAATACCGACAGCAAAAATGTTAATAAAGGCTTGAATAAAGGAGGACATCCCTGATTTATTTGCTCTAATAACAATTTCAAGTTCAGTCTTAATTGTCCATTTTGATGGATCTTCATTTTTAAGTGTTGATTCTTCATTAATAGCGTAATATAGAATTCTAGTCGATAAATCTTTAACATCATCACTACTATTAACTCTTCGATATCCATTAGTCATCGCAAAAGAAGAAGAAAAACCATTAAAGGCGACGATTTCATTATTGATTTGAACGTTGTCCACTAGGTTGTAGCGGACATAATCAGTTGTTCTATTAGGTTGAATATAGATATGGAATTGAACACTATCGAGTGGATAGCGAGGACTATCAAATGTCTTTTCAATTTTGGCATCGAAGTGAATCTTTTGGAAAAACCTATATGTTCCATCACTAGCTTTATAAGCTCTTCCTTTTTCTCTTACTTCGATACTATCAGGCACAAACGCACCATTACCAATAAAGAATTCGCTATTATTGGTGGAATAATTATTTGATTGTTGTTCGCCAGGATAGGAAGGTCTTTCATGATCTTTATATAAAGTTGATATGCTTATAGGTTTATTAGTTGAATCACTTGGGTGAGCACCACTAGCGAAATTAAATTGAATGATATCTGGGATGTTATCACAATATTCTAGATAAATATTACTCGATCCGTCTTCACTAGGTGTGTACTTATCAGCGAATAGGTCTTCTTCAGTATAGAAGTTATCTTCGTTGAAAGCTTTTCCTTCATAAAATTCGTAATACATTTTATGAAATTCCATTTGATTAAAATCAAAGAATGTCGACATTCTAGCGGTATATGAATTATTAGAATGAGAAATATCAGTTATTTTTTCGATTTCAGAACCTGTATCAATATTGACATAGGTTAATCCTTCTCGATTAATAGCGGCATCTTTAACTTTGAGTTCTGATTCACTTAGTTCATCAGCGTTTTTATATTTGTTTATTGTATTAACTCTATCGATAGAAATATAAGTGAGACAGCCAATGGAAAAACCTAAAACAGGTAAGCCGATCAATAGACACGAGAGCCATAAAGAAACTCTTTTGCCATGTCCAAGCATTTTATAACTACGGGAAATTTCATGTTTATTCTTAAATAATTTCCATTCATTATCTTTATCACTTTTCAGCACTTTGATGAGTTCTTTGTCATAGACAAGTTCATCATCTTTAGGTAGTTCAAGATTATCGTCAGTTAACATTTTCTTTTTAAGCACAAAAAAGTGAGTTATTTTATTGACTACCCAAAACGGGACCATTCCACCTTTATATATTTTCTCCATGCTTTTGTCAGATTGACCGATCGCGCGAGCCAAACTAACTTCATGATTTTTCTTTAAATAAGTATTAAGATGTTTGATTTTGGTATTTATCTTTTTCATATTATCCCTCGATATTTACTAACTAATTTTATACTATTAAAAACTTATTGGCATATAAATTGTCATTTGTTTATAAAAACAAAATAACAAAAATATACAATATTTCATCATATTATTTTTTTAGAGGTTTATAATTTTCTAGGAAAAAAGAAGGAAAAAATATGAAACATCTATTATTTGCCGTGTTTGAAAATAATAAATACACACACGATGTGATATGCGCACTAACTAATAACAATATTAATGGAACAGTCATTGCATCAACATCTTTAAAACATTTTTTAAGCGACTTAGAAGAAAATGAAATTCAATTCATGACATTAAGACATTTAGAAAAATACTCACATGAAGAAAACACAACCTTTTACACACTTCTTGATGAAGAAGAAATTGATATTGCAACACAATTAATAAAGGAAACGACTGATTCATTTAGCAAAGTTAAAGGCGGATTGTTTGTTCTCCCAATTGAAAGATACGAAGGGTCGTTTTAATAATGTATCAGCTTTTAATTCTTGCCGCCGCTTTACTTGTGGGGCTTTTATCAACTAGATTAATGAAACTAATAAAGATGCCTAATGTGACAGGTTACTTAATCTCAGGCATTTTAATTGGACCGTGTGTTTTAGGTTTAGCATTCGCCAATATTTCAATGGGTGATGGAATTAGTCTAAAAGATGTTGTCTATGATAGTGATGTAATGGACTTTATTTCTAACGCTGCACTAGGTTTTATTGCCTTTAGTATTGGTACATCGTTTAAAAAGAGTTCTTTAAAATCACTCGGTAAGAGGCTACTTATAATAACAAACTGTGAAGCTCTTGGTGGAGCCATATTTGTCATAATTGGTCTATTTATCGCTAAAATCTTCATTCAAGATATTCCTGTTGAAATTATTTTGACTCTTGGCGCCATTGCTTGTGCGACAGCTCCAGCAGCGACTTTAATGGTCGTAAAGCAATATAAAGCAAAAGGACCAGTTGTTAATACACTTCTCCCTGTCGTTGCCTTTGATGACGCTGTTGCGTTAATTGCGTTTGAAATATTATTTTCAATTGCCAAAGCTATGGCTAAAGGTACTTCTCCAAGTTTTCTCTCACTTGCAGTCTATCCACTAGTGTCAATAATAATGAGTTTATTACTAGGAACAGGACTTGGATTTTTAGTGAGTCTAGGATGCAAAATATTCAAAAGTCGTGCGAATAGAATGATTATGTGCATCGTGGCGATATTTATTTGTGCTGGACTAGCAGCATTACCTTGGTCAAACATTCTTCCTGATGGAGTAAATATTTCGATATCCGGATTATTGTCGGCAATGATGATTGGAGCAATTTTAATTAACTTTAGAGATGACGCGAACATGATCTTCGAAAGAATGGATATGTTTACTCCTCCAATATTCATGCTCTTTTTCATCATCTCTGGAGCGTCTTTAGATTTAACGATATTTACTAGTTCAAATGCTTTGATTATTGTTGTTATTGCCTTAGTGTATTTAATCTTTAGAGTCATAGGAAAATGGACTGGTTCATTTGTTTCAAGTAAAGTTACTAAGGCTGAACCGACAGTTCAAAAATATTTAGGATTTGCTCTTATTCCTCAAGCAGGTGTCGCTATTGGACTTGCAAACACTGCTACATCAACATTAGTTAAAGAAGGAAATGAGCTCATTAATGCTGGCCAAATAGATGTTGGAAATCAACTAGTTACTTATGGATCAATGATTTTAGCGATTATATTAACAAGTACCCTAATCTACGAATTAGTTGGTCCAATAATTACTAAAATAGCCCTTAAAAAAGCGGGTGAAATAGAAGAGTAGCAATATAAAAAGCAACTAGTGATTAAACACGTGAGCCAAAGTTTGAAAAAATCGAAAACTTATATTTCAAAAATAATATTTATAAGTCTTTAACTATTTCTTTAATAACTTTTGCAGAAGAAAGTAATTGCTTTTGTTCGGATTTAGATAATTTAATTTCAAGTACTTTCTCAATACCATTACAACCAACAATTGATGGAACACTTAAGGCAATACCTTTAATACCATATTCTCCATCAAGTTCGGTTGATAATGGAAGCATCGTATGAGTATTATTAACAATACAGTTAGCAATATGGGCAACTGAAATGGCCACTCCATAATATGTAGCGCCTTTTCTTTTTATTATTTCATAGGCAGAATCACGAACCGATTCATAAAGTTTTTTCATTGCTTCTTTATGGTGGTAGTGACCTCTTAATTCACAAAATTCATTTAAAGGAACACCGGAAATGTTTGCGATTGACCAAGTGACAAGTTCACTGTCACCATGCTCACCAATAATAACAGCGTGAACGTTCCTAGCGTCAACATCTAAATGCTTTGAAATTAAATATTTTAGTCGAGCAGTATCTAAAACAGTTCCTGAACCAAATACTCTATTTTTAGGTAGGCCCGATTCAACATATGCGACATGAGTTAATATATCAACAGGATTAGAAACCACTAATAAAATACCTTCCATTTCAACTGGCTTTATTTCTTGAAGTATACTTCGAATAATTGAAACATTTTTATGAATTAAATCTAATCTTGTTTCACCTTCTTTTTGATTAGCGCCAGCGGTTAAAATAACAATCGCTGCATCTTTTATATCTTTATATTCACCGACATGAATATTCATATTACTTCGATAAGGAAGGCCATGAGAAAGGTCCATTGCTTCTCCTATCGCTTTTTCTTTATTTCGATCAATTAAAACGATTTCAGAAAATATCTCTTCATTTAATAATATAAAAGCGATTGAAGAACCAACAAATCCAGTACCGATAATCGCAACTTTTTTAATATTAACCATAACTATTTCCTCCCTATTTTTATATCATTATTTAGCTTTTATAGAAAGCGTTATGCTTAACAATTTATTCTTATGTTTTGGAGTTTAAATTATTATGAATTTAGAATTAATAGACTTCAATAAAAATAAAAAGGGAATTCAATAATTAGAATTTCCTATGTGATAATATTAATTTTGGGGCGAGTGACGCGATTCGAACGCGCGAATGCTCGGTTCACAGCCGAGAGTGTTGGGCCTCTTCACCACACTCGCCATAAGTTCTAGCGAACGAATTAAATATTAACTATTTAGTGTATTTTTGTAAAGTAATTTTAGCAAGTTTAAGAATTGGTAGTTCTCTTTGTTTAACTAATTTACCTACTAGTTCATCTTGCATATTTATGTATAGATTAATTGCTTTATCAATATCGACCCAAACAATATTTTTAACTCGTCGAATTTCGTCAGGTTCTTGATGAACAATTGTTTTCTTAGTTCTTCTGGCTAAAAAATAATGATTGTGATTTTCTCTATTAATTAGATTGTAATAGTCTTTGATTGAACCTAAATATTCAAGAATTTCACATTCATATCCGACTTCTTCACTACATTCTCGACTTAAAGAAGTAGCAAAATCTTCACCACTTTTGATTCCTCCACCAGGAGTTTCATAATAATCACGATGACCAAACATATCGTCATCATAAATATATTCTAGACAAATATTATTGTTTTCATCTAAAAGAATAGCTCGAGCGATTTCTCGAGTGTGATTAATTCCTTTAAAAGGATATTCATTATCTTTTAGTTCAAGTAAATATTTAATATCATTCATATTTATTTAAGGAGAGTATAAATATCTTCTACCTTATTAGCGATATATTTAACTTTACTAGTTAGTTCACTAGTGTATTCATCATAGCCAAATGTGACAAGCATACAATCAATTCCCCCGTTTTTAGCGGTCTCTACATCGACTTTAGAGTCACCAACGAATAACATTTTTGATTTTTCAAAGCGATATTTATCTTTGATGAGATTTATTATTTGTGGATTAGGTTTTGGAAGTGTGTTTTCACTTTGTCCAATACACCCAACGAAAAAGTCACTACCATATGTTTTAGCAATTATTTGATCAACTAAGAATTGTGGTTTATTAGTGACGACAAATAATTTATAACCAAGTTCTTTTAATTTAGTTAATGTTTCTTTCTCGTTAGGAAAAGGTTTGGTTTGAACGCCTTGTTCTATCTTATAATTTTTTAACATCACTTCAGTGAATTTATCATGCTCTTCTTTTGATAAATTTAAAGGAGCGACCGCTCTATCAATAAGGACATAAACTCCATTACCGATGAGTTTTTTAGTTCCCTCGTAGTCATACATAATTGAATAATTACATTCTTCTAAAGATTTATTTAAAGCATTTTTAATATCAACAAGAGACTCAAGAAGAGTTCCATCTAAATCAAAAAGTATTGCATCATATATCATATTAACTAAGAATTCCTTTCAATTTATTAATTAGTTCACTAGCCATTGGAAGAGGACCATTATTTGAGTTGTTAGTAAGTATCATATCAGCTTTATCTTTAACTGAATCAATATAGATCCTTTTCATTGGTAGAACTGTAGAAAAATATTGATATCTTATTGATTCTTCATTTCTACCTCTTTCAATTTTGTCTCGATATACTCGACGAGAAAAGCAGACATCCTCACTAGCGTCCACGAACACTCTTAAATCTGCTAGAGAAAATAATTCAGGATATTGGAAAGTTAATATTCCTTCAACAATGATTATTTCGTTAGGATTAACAATTGTAGTTTCTTTCTTACGATGATGAGTGACAAAATCATATATCGGAGCGTGAACGCTTTTTCCACTTTTAAGTTGGTTTATATGTTTTGCTAATAACACTCCATCATAAGCAGATGGGTGGTCGTAATTAATTTGTTTTATTTCTTCAACAGATAAATCACCATGGTCGATACAATATGCATCTAGACCAATATGAGTTACTTTGTTAGGGAAGATAGATTTAACATAATTTGAGAGATAAGTTTTTCCAGCACAACTAGCCCCACAGATGAGGATGATAAATGGCATAGTTCCTCTTTCTAATATACATAAAAGTATATTGATATAAACATTGAAACTATACCAAACAAAATGAAAAAATGAAATACTGAATGCCACCAAAGCGACTTCTTGGAGCCAAGTCCATATAAAATTGCGCCAATAATATAGAAAGTACCACCAAGAGCAAGATAGAAAAATCCATTAAATCCAAGAGCGAAATAAGTTCCAGTTGGATTAATTAATATCATCATTCCACCAAGTAGATACATACTCATCGCTAAGGCGTTATATTTCTTTAAATCGATCGAGGAAAATGTTGCTCCTAAGATGATACATGTATAGCATAAAGCAAGAATTAAATATCCGGACCATTCAGTGTTAGGAATGTTCCAAAGTAATACACCTTTCGAAATCATTGCGACAAGAGTATATGGAGCGTAACTGCCGGCGACAAGTAGATAAACCATTGCGTGATCGATGACTCGAAGAACTTTTTTACCTCTATTTTTCGCTAGCGAATGATATATACATGATATAGACATACAGATGATAATTGAGGCACTATAAAAAATAGCGGAAAACATTTTTAAAGAATATAGAGGATCTTGATGGTCACCATTAACTACTTTAATAATTAAAAGAATTAAAGCAATGACACCAAATATCGCTCCTAGACCATGAGAGATAGAATTCCATAGCTCTTGCGCTAATGTGTAATTAACTAATCCTAACTCTTCTACTGACTTCTTTTCTTTTTTCATAACGCTAATAAATATATTCAAAAAAGAAGGTAGAGCAATAGGGAATAAATCTACATTTAAAATACTTTTAGTGGAGTCTACTCTCTAAAAAGTAGAGTTAATCATTTAAGAGATATTTTTCGATGAAATATGCGACACCATCATCATTATTTGATTTAGTGATATATTTAGCGATACTAAGTACTTCTGGTTGGGAATTTTCCATTGCCACACCAATAGAACATTTTTCAATCATCTCTATATCACCAAAATCATCACCAAAAGATATACATTCATCTAGTGTTCCACAAACAACATCTAGAAAATGAAGTATACCATTAAACTTATTAGCGCCCTTAAGCGAAAGACGGTGCCAGCCACCATTAAGATAATTTTGGTATTCGAGATTATTTTCATCAGCGATTTTTTCGATTAGGTCATGATTAAGCGAGAAGCACAATACTTTATAAGCATCTTCATGAAATCCTTGGGAGAAATCATAATGAATAGCGTTTTGTGCTTTGTATTCTTTATCACTTGCATAGAAATGATCTTTAGTTTGAACTGAAATCTTAGGACATATCCTAATTAGTTTTTTAACTAAATTATTAACTATTTCCTTATCCATCGTAACACTAAATAATTCATTGCCGTATTTATCGTTAACTTCACATCCACCTGAATATATTCCATAATCAGCGTGTACTAAATCAAAATATTTTTGTGAATTTTGTTTACTACGAGATGTATTAAAAACGAGTTTATAACCTTTTTCTTGAGCTTTTTTATAAACAGTTAACGCGTAATCAGATATCGCCTTATCTTTTCTTAAAAGTGTGTCATCTAAATCGACGATAATATATTTTATTTTTCTAAACTTTTCATCCATACTGGTAAGAAAATTTTAAACTCAAAAAGAATTTTTATAAATTATTTTTTATATAAAAAATTGAAAACAACATTTTTTGATAGTAAAGTAATAGTCATAAATAACGAAAGGAAATTTGAAAATGCCATTAGTTAATTCAAAAGAAATGTTCGAAAAGGCGTATAAAGGCGGATACGCGATTGGAGCGTTCAATGTCAACAACATGGAAGTTGTTCAAGCCATTACCGAAGCCGCGAATGAACTTAATTCACCAGTAATTTTACAAGTAAGCGCTGGTGCTAGAAAATTTGCAAAACCAGTTTATTTAAAAAAATTAGTTGAAGCCGCTGTTATGGATACTAATATCCCTATCGTGCTTCATCTTGACCACGGTGCAGATTTTGAAATTTGTAAAGACTGTATCGATAATGGATTTACTTCAGTCATGATTGATGCATCGAGTAAACCATTTGAAGAAAATATCGCAATTACAAAAAAAGTTGTTGAGTACGCTCACGCGCACAAACCATATGTCACTGTCGAAGCTGAACTAGGTACACTTGCAGGCGTTGAAGACGATGTTAAAGTTGAATTTGGTAAATCGAGTTACACAAACCCAGATCAAGTTGAAGAATTCGTAAAACGTACTGGTGTCGATAGTTTAGCAATCGCTATTGGAACAAGCCATGGTGCGTATAAATTTAAACCAGAACAATGCACAAGAAATAAAGACGGGGTTCTTGTACCTCCACCACTAAGATTTGATATCCTAGAAGAAGTTAGTAAACGTCTACCAGGTTTCCCAATCGTCTTGCATGGTGCAAGTTCAGTCACTCAAGAATTTGTTAAAATCATCAACGAAAATGGTGGAAAGATGCCAGACGCTGTTGGAATCCCTGAAGATGAACTTCGTAAAGCAGCCTCAATGGCAGTATGTAAAATCAATATCGATAGTGATCTCCGTTTAGCAGTCACTGCTGGTATTAGAAAACATATGGTTGAACATCCAGATCACTTCGACCCACGTCAATATATGACTGATGCAAGAGACAATTGTCGTCAACTCGTCAAACATAAAATCGTCGATGTGCTTGGTTCTGATAATAAAAAATAAAAAGTACTCAAATTTTGAAGTAACAAAACCGTCAATTCTTTGGCGGTTTTTATTATGATGGAAGAAATAAACCGCCACACCCGGAGATCTGAATTAAGTATTATCTAAAAACTTCTATAGTTTTATCAATGTCTAGAAGCGAAACAAAAGATAACATGAATGAACAATTATCTCACTTATCAAATAAAACCACATTTAAATGGGCTATGAGATTAATCTCACCTTTCTGCTCTTTTTATTTCAATTGCAATAACTTTATATTTCCTTATTTCTTCAGCTTGATAATATTGTTCCATATCACTAGGGTGAGCAGCTTCATCATCTTTATATCCTAGTCTAGATTTATCAAAAGCTTTATATAATTCTAGAAAATTATCAAATAAAAATAAGTTAGTTACTATGCATTTATGTGTTTCACCATCAGTGCGATTAACAAACAATATTTCATCACCAACTTTTATTGTTTTGCGTTTATCGTCAAATAGGCGCATCTCTATATCTTTTTGACCGCTTTTAATTGCTTCAAATGGTTTACTATGTAATTTAAGGGTGTGCTGCATATATCTAATTATTAGTTAAAAAAAATGAATATACTTTTAATGTCTTATTATTAAAATTAGCGAAAAAGACATATATAACTTCACCATTCTTCTTAAAACAAGGAATAAATATGAACGAAGCAATATAGATGATTATATTGATAAATATCATTAACATCATTGTGCCAAATGTTGGAGTTAGAACACTCATATATATTCTTGATATAGTAGTGCCTATAACAACATTAATTAAAAACGGAAGTAAGACAATACGAATATATTTAAATATTGAATTATATTCATCACTGACATTATTTTGCTTATTATAAATTCTTTGTAGACAATAAGGCATAAATAAATAAATGAGTGAATAAATAACTAAGAAAACAACGATTATAGGTGAAACATTGTCTTTATAGAAAGTTAAAATTGGCCCAAGAAGTAATATAAAGTATATTGTCATTAACAAATATATGAAATTAGATAGACTATAGACATTGTTAAAATATTTGTTTTTAATTTTTGAATATTTCTCTGATTCTTTAATTATTTCTCGATTTTCATTTTCATGCTTTTGATGATGGTAAATAGAGAAAATGGGAACAAATAATAGATACGTATATAAAATTCCTTCACCACTAGGAAGAGAATGAGCGATAGGCCCATTAGATTCTAGTGAGGCATGTACTAAGAAGGTAATTAAGAATAACGATTCAAGAACAACTAAAGAAGTATGTTTTTTAGCAATTCTAACCATGTAATAAATAAGCAAAACGAAAGTAAAGAAAATAAACACTAAATAGAAGATACCG
>CAVIPP010000029.1:0-15257 GCA_963644615.1 Oscillospiraceae bacterium | reverse complement strand
CTTCTATAAATCATTCACTATTTATAAAGAAGAAAATCGCCTCCAATCATTTAATGACATGATTCGAGATGTTAGAGAATCACTAATTTCAAAAGACAATGAATTACTTAGCTTATTACGAAACAAATATAGTTATGGAATTATTGATGAATTCCAAGATACCAATCAGATTCAATTTGATATATTTAGCAAAATGTTTTTGTGTGATGAACATAATATCATTGTCGTTGGCGATCCAAAACAATCAATATATTCATTCCAAGGTGCGGATATAAATGTCTATCAAAAGGCTAGTGAAATAATTTCTAATAATGGAATAAAATGTCGTCTTGCTAAAAATTATCGTTCTGCAGCGGGCGTTATTGAATTCACGAACAAATTATTTGAAGAATATGACTTCAATTTCCCATTTGAACCATCCTCATATTGTCTACTTTCGAATAATGAAAAAGAAAGAAGAGTTAAATTCAATGGCAAATATTGTTCTAGTTTATGGATTAATGAAGAAAAATTATCTGAAGTTGATTTTGCTAAATTTGCGGTCGAACAAATAATTAATTGTGTAAGTAAAAATGAAAGTGGACACACTAATCTAGAATTATCCTTCATTGAAAACGGAAATATTAAATATAAAGATGTTTCTTTTAATGATTTTGCTGTTCTTGCAAAAACTAGAAAAGAAATGGTCCACATTGAACAATCATTAAAAAGAGCAGGTATCCCTTTTACTAGATATAAAGACGATTCTTTATTTAATGGCATTGAGTGCGCTGAATGGATATCGCTATTAGAAGCAATCAATGTCACTGATTTTACAGGTAAAAATCGAGGATATTTTAAGAAAGCGCTATTCACTAAATTTTTCGATTTACCTCTTAGTGAACTCGCTAAGGAAGTTTATGATAGCGATGATGCAAAGGAGCTAGAATTATTTAGTAAATGGAAAAATCTCGCCAAGCAAAGACTCTGGCAAGATCTATTTGATAATATTCTTATCGACACAAATTTAAATAAGCAATTGTCTTCACTTAGTGATTTACAGTCTTTATCAATCTACAAGCAATTATCTAATTATTGTATCGATTATCTTTCTAATAATAAAAATCTCACCGATTTAATAAAACATTTAAATCAGGTTTCTAAATTTGGTGAAGATGATGAAGAGGTATCAGACAACCCTTCTTTAGTGGCTAAATCCACTGATTTTAATTCTGTCCACATTATGACGATGCATGCTTCTAAAGGACTTCAATTCCCTGTTGTCATCTGTGTCGGTGGAATTTCAGGAAACGCTTCTTCTGAGAATGTTTATAAATATCATCTTTCTAATCAAGATGGTTCACTTCAAAATCGAGTCATTTCCTTAATTAAAGAAAAAAAGAATGTAGATAATGAGCAAACATTAGAGGCAAATAGATTATTTTATGTTGCCTACACTAGAAGCGAATATCTTTTAATTGCACCTCGCTACATTAAACCGGGTTTAACTCAAATTGCGAATTCAATGGAAATCTTCTTAGAAAAAAACACTGATTCTTCGTTTGTGGTCGATAATGAAAATATCCCTTATTATGAAATGAAAGAATTTAAAGACATTTCTTATCATGATCTTAGAAATATAACTGAATCGATTTTAGCAAGCGCTATTCAAATTGATGAATCCTCCCAAAAAGAAGAACAATTAAAAGTACTTCAAAATCTGATTAAAATTAAAAATGATAATTTAGTTTATAAGCATTCTTATTCCTCTTTAGCGCACCCACTATCAAAACAAGATAACGAAATAATTGATGACGATTTATTATTTGATAAAGAAGGAACAAATGAGTCTCAACTTTGTCAATACGATTTAAGTGCTAAACAGGTAAATGGAATTTATGATTCCTCTTTATCTCCTATTGAGATTCCTAACGGATATCCTAAAGGATCTTTGATGGGTAATTCAATTCATGAAGTATTTGAAAGACTTGATTTTATGAATTATGAAAATCGTCTTGAAAAACTCATTGTCGATAGATTTGAATATAATGGTTGTAGTCTAAAGGATAATCAAGACTATATCGAATATTCATCTATGATGGTTAGATCAGTGATGAATGCTGTTTTACCTATTGTTAGAGGTAGTGAGACACTTCAAGGTGTGTTTAAATTAAAAGACATTCCATTTAAAGACAAAAAAGCTGAAATAGAATTCAATTTTAATTATCCAAATGAAGTTCTTAAAAATTATTTAAATGGTTTTGTGGATTTACTTTTCAAACGAGGTGAAGTCTATTCAATTTTAGACTGGAAATCAGATACACTTAATGATGATTTTCTTTCTTATAGTGATCCAAATGAACTTAAAAAACATGTCGATGAAAGATATTCAATTCAAAGAGTGCTCTATTCATATTGTCTCATCAAATATTTGAAGCAATATTATAACGAAAGTGAAGAAGAGATATTCAAGAATCATTTTGGTGGAATATATTATGTCTTTGTTAGAGGATGTAATGAAAATACATCTAATGGAATATATATTCAGACTTGGTCATCATATATGGCTTTAGAAAAAGAATTTAAGAAAATCATTCATAATGTAGGTAAATAATCTATGGAATATTTAAAATATTTTGATTCACTATTAACTAATCGATTAATAACTCCTATTTGGAGGGAAGTTTTACTTTTAATTGATAATGAACTTGGTAACGATAAATCTAAAGATGATTATTTGATTCTGTTTACAATTTTATTTTCTCTTATCGATGACGGAAATATATGCATGTCCATCGATAAAAACATATTGCTTGATAAATGGGAAAACAAATTAGAAGGAGCAAGAATTTTACTTGAAGAAATTGAAAATTTAGATAAAGAAAAATTTGATTACGTTAAAGATAAATCTATCGAAGTAATTAATAGTTCATTAACTAAATTAGTCAAAAATAATTTAGATAGTGTCATCGGTCAAAATAAGTTCTTTATAATTGATGATAACTGGATTTATGTCCGCAAATACTTAACTGCTCGAAAAATAATATTAGCTTCTTTAAATCGTTTATTCGATATTAACTTTGTATGTGATGATTTTAATTATAAAGAAGTTGTCATCGATTCATTTAATCTCACTAGTGGACAAGAAAACGTTGTCAAGCAAGGTCTAAGTAAAAATCTTGTCATCAGTGGTGGACCTGGCACAGGTAAGACCACATCCATTCTTTTCTTACTTTTAGCTCTACTTGTCTCAAAAGAATATGATGATATTTATCTACTTGCACCAAGTGGGAAAGCCGCGAGTAGAATGAAAGATTCAATTAAAGGTGGATTGCATGTTTTAAAAGATGAATTCAAAAATAAATATCCACATATAATTGATAAAATTGCTAATCTAAAAAGCTACACCATCCATTCACTTTTATCCTTAGATAAAGTTACATCAGCGTTCCTTCATAATGAGAATTTTCAATTTTCGAATAATTCGATATTTATCATCGATGAAGCAAGCATGATCGATGTCACCTTATTCGCGTCACTTCTTTCGTCTATTTCTACTGGTTCAAGAGTGTTCATCATGGGGGATAAAAATCAACTACCTTCTGTCGATGCAGGTGCTGTCTTTGGTGACTTAATCAAAAAGAAATCACTAATTGAGAATGGTAATATTTGCGAACTTGGTGAAGCTGTTAGATTTAAAGTGGGAAGTCCAATTTATGAACTTGCTAATGCGATAAATAATGATGATGTCGACTTACCTAAAATAAATTGGCAAAACAAGATTCTTGAAATTCAAGACAACATTACTGATGTCATTAACCCAGTCTATTATTTTGCTAACCCAATCGAAAATGAAAAAATATCTGAAAAAGAGATAATTCAAAAAGCAGTCTTGAATTTTGGAAAGCGATATTATTCGACTTTGCAAGTTTTATGTTCCGATATCGACTATGATGATCCTAAAGAATTTAAATTACTATTCGATAAAGTTGTTAAACAAGCAGAAATTCTTTGTGCTGAAAATTTAGGTATTAGAGGTGTTAACAGTGTAAATTCTCTTATTAAATCTACTTTCATAGATAAAAGTAAACCTACTTCTATCGACGGATATTATCCTGGAGAATTAATGATTATTAATAAAAATAATAAGACGCTTGATTTATCTAATGGTGATTCAGGCGTATTAGTGACTTTTAGAAACGATAAAACACTATATTTTATGGTTGAAAAAGATTCTGAAATCATCAAATTTGAAAAGAAAAGCGATGGAAAGATATTTAAACTTGGTGGATACATGTTTTATCCATTATCTTTAATTTCTAAGGATGAAATTTCTAATGCATACGCAATTACGATTCATAAATCACAAGGTTCTGATTATAAAAATATTTTAGTTATATTACCAAGTCGAAAAGGTCATCCTTTACTTAATAGACAGATTGTTTATACAGCGATCACAAGAACTAAAGGCGATACATATATTCTATCTAATCAAAACAGAATTATGGACGCTAAAAAGACCATTATTAAAAGAGATACAAATATAAAATAAGCATAGCATTGCTTAATAAAATCAAAAATTATTACTATTTTTAATTAAATAAACTACTATTTAATTATTTTTAGTAAATATTTTTTGTTTCTTTATACGTGATTAAGCTTTTATAATTTAAAAGAAAAAAGGAAGGGAATTTTATGGAAGATTATAATGACTTAATTAATAGGATTAAGGGTGAAAATAAATCAACGATTACTGACTCAATCGTTTCACCTACTTCAATTAAAGAAGTAGACGCTAAACAATCAACAGAAGCACCACGTAATGTTGCTAGTACAAAATCTGATGCTTCAAATGACAATTCTTTGGATTTATTTAAAGAAGAAGATGACAAGGATTTGGTTAATGCTAGTGTAAATCGTGTTAATCCAGGTGATAAAAAATATTGTGTATTCGCATTAATCTCATTTATTATGGCGGCTTCATTATTTATCCCATCGATTATTACGTCTCTTTATATAGAGTCTCATAACAGCATAGCCTATCTATCTTTTGCGCCTGTCTTTTTAGGATTTTTAGTTATTTGTATTGTTGGTACTGTTTTTGCTAGTTTGGGAAAAAAGGCAACAAGAAAACCATATTGTATTTTTGCTCGCATTGCTCAGCCTATAAACATTGCAGGAATTCCAGCAATGGTAATTCTCGCGTTTATATTTATTTATTTAGCCGTTTTATTTGCATACTAAATGCCATAAAAGTATTATTCTTTTAAATGTCATGTTAATTATTAGATGACATTTTTTTAATTATTTAAGTAATTTTTTAATATCTTGTATTTTTTTAATTTTTTCTTTAAGATAATTCCAATAAGCAATAATATCGAAGTTTTACAAACACAAAAAAAGATTTTTTGATTATTTTGAATTTAAGAAGGGAGTTTTATCAATGTTAATTAATGTTGAAGTTATTAAATTTGAGCCTCGTGAAACAGATGCGAACGACATTATTGTCTATAAACATGAAGCTGAAGATTTTGGTTGCCACGCTCAATTGTTAGTTGCGCCTCATCAGGTTGCCCTATTTGTTAATGAAGGAGAAATTATCCCATTCCTACCAGGTCATTACACACTTGATGAATCGAATAATTCAATGTTTTCACCTATCAATAAACTTAAAAGATGGTTTTCAAAAGGTGAATCTTCATTCCATTGTTCAGTATATTTTATAAACCTTGTTACTTATAACGATTTAAAATTTGGAACACAAACACCTTTCCAAATGGAAGATGCTGTTGAAGGTGTCAACATTCATGTTAGAGCAGCTGGATTATTTGGCGCTCACATTGATAATGATGAAAGTGATTTTAGTAGCGTGATTAAATTCTTTACAAAAGTTAATGGTAGTAGAGAATGTTTTACTAAAGATGAATTAGCGGATTATCTACGAGGAAAAATCGTTGAAAAAGTCGGTGATATGCTTGGAAAAATCATGATTGAAAGAAAGATCGGAATACTTTCAGTCGCATCTCATTATTCTGAATTATCTGATGCAATGAAAGCTGAAATCATTCCTTATTTTGACGATTATGGTGTCAAAATTGATAATTTCTCTTTCATGACCATCAATGTTCCTGATGAAGATTTGAATGAAATTAACAAGATGAAAATCGAAGCCAGAAGAATGGATATGGAAAGTGAGGCACTCGCTAGAAAGCGTGCTCGTGAAGGTTATTCATATCAACAAGAAAAAGGCTTTGATGTTATGAAGACTGCTGCGGGTAACGAAGCTCAACCTGGAACTTTTATGGGTGCTGGAATGGGCTTAGGTATGGGCTTAGGCATGGGAGGCGCATTTGGTAACGCAATGGGACAAATGGCATCCTCGACAATGGGTTCAATGAATGATAAGCCTCAAGTTGAAAAAGAAAAATGTCCTAAATGTGGTACCGAGATAGCTCCAGGTGCTAAGTTCTGTCCACATTGTGGTGAGAAAATTGGTTCTAGTTGCCCTAAATGTGGTGCAAGCATTACCCCAGGGACTAAGTTTTGTCCAAATTGTGGTGAAAAGTTAGTTAAACATTGTTCAAATTGTGGAGCTGAACTTTCACTCGATGCTAAGTTCTGTCCAAACTGCGGAACTAAGGTTGAATAAAATTCGGAGGAATGTAATTTATGAAAAAATTAGTTACAGGAAAAGTACCGCTACTAATAGTTATTATTACTTTTCTAATTTTGAATTGTATTTTCTGGCCTATCGTCGCCACAAACGATATTTCAAACACAAAGACAACTCTTTGGCTAGGATATGGTTTTATTTGTGGAGTATTTCTTATTTGTGCATTAACAACTTTAATTAAAGTTCACAATAAAAATGTCTCTATTTCTATACTACCTATTTTTATCGTTACATCAGGTTATTTAGCAGTAAGTTTACTACTCAATATCATTGCCATGATTGTTAATAGTGATGAATATTTATGGGCTTTAATTATTAATTTAATATTACTTTTGGGTTATATAGCTTTCTTCTTAGTTGCTTATAAGCACTTTGCTAGAGTTAATGATAATACCGCTATTAGAGAAACAAGAATGAAAGACTGGAGATTGGTAGCGGTCAGTGTTTCTGGAGTTATTTCATTTACAGATGATCCAGATATTAAAAAAGAACTCAACGACTTATACGTAACTATTAAGTGTTCTTCTTCTGCATCAAACGCAAATACCAAGGAAGTTGAAAATGAACTTAACGATCAAATTACTACAATAAAATCGTTAATTAAAAATGGTGCAGATAAGAAAAATATTTTAGATGCAATCAAAGTTGCAAGGGCTCTACTCAAAACAAGAAATCAAATGCTCGCAATAAGATAATTTTTAATTTATGGAAGGGGAAAAGTATCGTTGTCAAGGATGTGGTAGTGAAATACCATCATCAATGATTAATTTTAAAACAAGAAGCGCTAAATGTCCGTGGTGTGGGCTTGATGTTGTTTTTCCAAAAAAGCATTCAACTGCATCACCTAATGCTCGATACGCTATAGAGGAAGCATACAGTCTTTTTATGAGTGACAGTTTTGATTCTAGTTTAAAATGTGCTGAACACGCTTTAACAATGGTTAATAACAGCGTTATTGCAACTTTTATAATTTTTTATTATAAGAGTTATATTGATAATAATAAAAATAGCAAACTCATCAGTGATTTCTTTTTAAGTAAGCTCGAAGATATTGAATTTGAAATTGAAGAAGAAGAAATGTTTAAAAACATGCTTTGTAAGAAAGCGAACAAAGTTGAACATTTTGAAGCTCAAATATTAAAAAAATTCTCTGAATACGATGATGAAAAAGAATTAGGTGAATTTGTTGAAAGATTTTCACCAGCATTGATTTTAAATAGAAAAACTTTTGATTGGTTAACCCCTTCAACGATTGAGACATATAAAACAATTACACAAAGAACATCTATACCTAAAACATGGTACGCATTATATACAAGTCTAATTAAGAACCCTGATTCTCCAGTTAGTAATAATCAATTTTATCTAAAAACTAAGACTAATCGAATTTATAATGATTGCTTACTACCTATCGGTGAGATCTTTAATTTGATAAATGATAAAACTAATAAAGACAAATTTTATAATGCTTTTTTAAAAGTTAAATCAATTTTTGATTCAAAAATGAATAACACATAAGTAAAGGAGATTTTTTATGGCTGATGGTTATGTTGATTTAGGACCTGTGATTCATTCCATTAATTCGATGGAGAGTGCTATTTCATCGAAAATTAATTCCCTTCATAATGATGTTGATCGGGTTAATAATCATGTTGTTTATGTTCAACAGCAAGTTGATCAGACTCAACAAGAACTCGTTTATCTTAAGCGCGAGTTACAAAATATGCGTTTAGAACAAAGAAAGATGGCTGCGTTGCAAAGAGCTATTAGTGAAATTATTCGAGTTAGACAAGAACTTGAACAAAAATTTGGCACACAAAAACAAGTTCGTGATAGTATGCTTGGTATTTTACAGGCTAATGACTTAGGTCTTATTACTAAGGATACGATTTCAAAATGTACTGAACAACTTATGATTTCAGCACCAAAATATTGGCTTGCTCCTGCTTTAGTCGCTTTAGCAGCGTGGATCAGTGATAATAAATCACTTGCTGATAGAGCGATAAAAGAATCTATAAAACGAGACGAAGAAAAAACTTGTCTTTTATTTTCTTTAATAACTCGCAGGGTTAACGCTGGTCGTATTGCTGAAGGTAAAGAGGGCAGTAATGTATGCTTCCTTTGGCTTTCGAGATATTTTGCTAAACAAAATCCATTTAAAATGAAACGTTCTATCGTTTCTTATGTCGACTCTTATACGAGTGGTATCTTTGGTGTTGATAAAGACAATATTTGCTCAGATCAAATTAATAACTGGTTAACCACTATTGTATCTTCTAATCCTGAATTTGAGGTTGAACAAAATGAATATTGGAAAAACTTTTTCTTCCATTGTTCAGATTTACAAAAACCAGATTCAAAAGAATTTAGAGCACTAGAACTATTATCCCCTCAATATAACGATATGATTAATTACATCAAATGTATTATGGCGAGTGAAGACTCTAGTTCTGAAAGAGGAATCAAAAGTTATATTGATAAAATCAAAAACGATGTCGTTGACAAAGAAGAATTAGTTAAAGACATTGATGAACAATTATATTATTTAGTCTCTAATTTTGAAGAAGATGAAGCTCCTTTAAGATATGAAGAAAAATATCTTACTTATGTTAAGGAATATGAAGGAGACGAAGAAAAGGCCAAGAAACGACTCGAGTTAGAAGAAGAAAAACGAAAAGATGAACCTGTCGACTTTGTCGCACGTCTCAGAGAAGCCATTATTCAGCCTAGCGCTAAAGCGTCTGCTAAGAAAACCGCATTAGCGATGATGAGAGGTTACATTAAAAATGCATTTGAAGACTTTATTGTTGAATATAAAGATAAATATCCAGAAAGCATTGATTTATTAATTAATGATCCTGGAAAAGTGGTCAATGGTCAAAAATTCTCTTGGGAAGGTAAAACTGATGCTTGTGACAATAAAGAAGAATTAATCGCATCATTAGAAAAAATGTATGAAACTCAAAGAGAAAATGCCTTAGCTATGATTGATGATAAGAAGCCAAAGAAATATAAAATCGCTGGCATAATTCTAACTTGTTTACTAGTTACATTCTTTATAGGTATACCATTATTGTGCAAAGCTAAGCGATTAAGGTTAATTAATGAATCAAATCGTAATCAAATAAATAAATATTTTGATAGTCATAAAGCGCAATCAGTCGAGTTGCTCACTAACGCACTAGCGGCACGTCAAATTTCTAATGAGTTAGTTGATGCATTTAGTAAAGACAGCACTTCTGAAACAATTAATTTATAAGGATGAATAATATGGAAGAATTAGAAAAATCAACTGAAAAAATAAATGAAAGCGAACCTAGCGAATTCGAGGATGATGTTAAAGAAGAATTAGATGACTCACTTTTAACTACACCAGAAAAAAATGAAGTCTCATTAGACGATGAAATAAAAGCAGATGAGCTTTTGCTTGATGATGAATTTAGTGATCTCGCTAATCAAATTGATGAAGAGAGTGAAAGCGATACATTTGCTGAAGATTTTGCATCGTATGCGAAAGGATTTCCTGATTGGGATTTACTTCCTCCTAATGACGATAAATAATTTTTATTCAGTCTGAATAAAATTAAACGTTAATTTTAATAAAAATTATTGATTTATTGTGTGTGTTTTTCTTTTAAGAATATAGAAACCACCAATAGAAATAGTAACTATAAGCGCAGATATAATGATAATTATTGTTAAATTTTCGTTATAACGTATTTTTAGCGTATCAACCAAACTAGAAACATTTCGATTCATAAAATCAGGATATTTACTTATACCCCAATGTTTAATTACAGTGTCATATCTCGCTACTGCTTGTTCGACTGTCGTTCCATTTTCATTTGCAGTTGCGTTTGTCAATAATAGTCTATCTGCACTATCGAGATTGTTATATGTAGTAGTTAAGCTATCCCAAGAATAGTCATCATGGAATGTAGGCTCACTAGTTCCGTTATTACAAACAAATGCATTCATAAATTCATAAGCGAAATTAGACGCCTGTTCCTCTTTAAATAGTTCGATATAGAAGTAATTTGATGTATTAGATTTAAATACTCCAAAGTAATCATCGCTAGAACTGTATCCTAGATAGCGAGTTGGCTCGCTTGAATTTGTTATTTTATAACTTCCCTTTGTTGATGTTTCTAAAGTTGATATTGACCACAACGAAGTAGAATCTGTACTAGATGCCGATTTTATTAGATTTGTTTCACTCTTATAAGCCAAATAATTATTACCATCTGATAATAAATAATAATTTGATGATTTTGTTATATTAACTACATATCCACTTGAATTAGTAACATCTATTTTGTCGTCGTTGACTTCTATTTTAGTTCCATTAATTTTACCTGCTGATATTGGAAATGAATTTGATAAGGCATAATAAGTCCCATCTTTATTAGCGGTCACAATGTAGTTTCCATCACTAATAGTGTCACTTGTAGACATCTTTCGATAATAAGTCCCATCCTGGCTTATATCAATATTATTTACTTCAACAGTGAAAGTAGTGGTTAATCCGCTTAACTTATGGGTTATAGTAATTTCTTGAATACCTGCTTTAGTTAATGTCGTAGGAGAAAATGTACATTCTTTAGTGACATCTATACTACTTCCATCTTCAAGAATTCTATTAACAACAATCCCTGTCGTATCTAATTCATCTTTAAGATTATATGTTGTTTTATTCGGAAGAGTTGTCACTTTTAATGAGGATGTGTCTAGCATATAACCATTAATGACATCATTACTTAAATTAACATAACCTGTTGGAGTGGAATTATACGTTAATATTTTTTCTTCACTATCATATTTAGCTACACCCCAAATATAATCAGCCCATTCAGGATAATCGATAAATGGGTTTCGATTATGTTGATAATTGTTATATATCAAGTTGTTGCGGTGGATTTCATATTCATCGACAGGATCTAATTTATGCCATGCAAGTAAATCTTCAATTACTCCATAATATCCATTTGTTATATCTAGTGATGAAAATCCGGTTGTGTTAACAACATAATTAACCAAATTCAAATGCGGATTAGCCATTGTCGCAGTTGAATCATCATATTCGTTATAACATGCGACCATATATAGAAGCGCTCGAGCAATATCGCCCTTATCACAATCTTGTGGTTCAAAGACTTTATTTTCTTTATCTTCTCTTTCATGAGGGAATAGTGGAGTACCTCTTTTATTTTTAGTTTCATATGTTTTAGTTGAATCTATATTGTCTTCCTTACCAACAAATCCATATGAATAATTACTATGTAATGTTCTATTACCATATTGAGCCCCTGCCATTAGATGATGAAGATCGCTACCCGCCCCTGTGAGATTTTCTGTCTTTCCATCTGAAAAGCCGTGAGATTGGCTCCAAACATGTTCTTTATCAAATGAAACGGTAGTAGAATCAACATCACCGTCACTTTTATATAAAAATTTATCTTTAGTGCTTCTATCAACATATAAAGCATGGAGATATAGATCTGTTGATTGTCTTGAACTTATTTCATTTGTGTGTGAATAATTTGTAATTGTTTGAGTTATTTCATCATATGCTCCACCTCCACCTATTTGACTAGCTGGAGAATTGTCCCAATCCCTATCTGTAATCGCATATATATTTGAAACATTATCATATGAATAATAGGAGACATTTTTAGAAATAATTCCTTTTAAATTCTTTAATAGATTAGTGCCACGTAGTTCACTAGAAGACTTTGAACTTAGCGATGAATAATAACTTTTAATTTCTTCATCAGTGTTATCTTTTAAACTAATAGTCATCGATGAAGATAATGTTGTATTAGTGAATTCACTTGTTGCAGCACTAATTTCTTCACCATCAATTGTTTTATTTAGTTCTATATTTGTAAAAACAAAAGAAGCGCATATGGATAGCGAGCTAAGTATCATTGCTATTTTTGTCTTGGTCAATTTCATTTTCTAAACTTAAAAGTTTGGAAATTAATAATACTATTTGAGACTAGGTATGTCAAAAACCAGTGTTTTAGTTAATTTATTTGATTAGAAAATTTTAGCCTTGTTTATGGTAGAAGATTGGATATTTTTTTAATTTGATCCAGAAGATTATTGTTATTTGTAGTGGTACTCCAATAATAAATATTGGCCATAGACTAGTGTTTGAACTATTAAGAGTTATAAATTGTAAATAAGTGGACGCTAATAAGGACCATGTTAGAATTGATAATATCCAAAAATACATCGGTTTAAATCTAAGATATTTTGCATTTAGTAACAAAAGAACTATCGCCGTAACTGGAACTGCCCAAACAAAAGCCATCCAATAATTTTGAGTGATATTCACATTTATCAACGTATAGACAAATATGACTGTTGCAATCATCCATATAACTGAACAAATTAGACAAGTCATAATTATCTTATTTTTTAGTTCGTCGGGATCTTTACTTACTTTAATGTATTTCCATTTATTTTCTTCATGGGTTAGATAATCGATTGTCACATTATAAAATTCACAAAGTTCATATAATATTTCAATATCTGGGAGAGTATCTCCATTCTCCCATTTAGATACAGCTCGGTCCGTATATCCGAATTTATCTGCTAGTTCAAGTTGTGTTAAACCTTGTTTTTTTCTAAGTTCTGCAAGGTTAGAACCAATAATTTTCTTTAAATTTTCCATAAAATATATTTAGAAGGTAATAAAGAACTTGTCAAGTGAATTTATAGTAAGAAAAATTTTATTTTTCTATTTTTAGGAGAGTTAGAGAAATAACCTCTCTTAAAAATTGAGTTCATTCTCTTATAAATGCATTTATCAATAGAGAAACAATTCTATTTTGACTTGATAAGATACTTTGGATGAAAAAGGTCAAAGAATTTTTTAAAAAGATATTTAACACTATTACCCATCATTGGGTTATATCTCTCATCACTACTCTTGCCGTCGTCGGAGCGGCTTTTGGTGGGGCTTTTATTGGTAAAAGTGTTTTTCGAAATAAATATGATCCTGATAGTGTTAGTGTACTAGAGGACGATATTACTTCACTATATAATCGCTATCTATCTTCTAATGGTGATTATTCCTCCTTTCAGGCATATGAACTCGCAAATCTAGGTCTGCATAAAGCAACTCTTCACGATTCATTTCGAATTGTCTCTAAGGGAGATGTCGTTGCCTCTGGAGTATCTCAAAGCATAAGAGGGTACGCTATTAAAAATGGGAACTCTTATTTTATGGAAAACATTTCCAAAGGACTCATATCTTGTTCGTGGAGAATTTATCAAAATGACAACGTTAAAACCTATCCAGGAAAAGATATCGATGTCGAGAGCGCTAAATATGACGACACTAACTATAGTGAATATAGTGTAGACGATTACACTTCACTTTGGGGTAAACCATTATCTAGACCGAATATTTATGTAATATCTAAGGACAGTGTACTTTCTAGTTCTATTGCCAATGAAGATGATAACATCATTGTTAATCTTGAACTTGACCCAAATAAATCAGTAGTCAAATATGTTAAACAAATGAAAGTTGTATCAGGATTAAGTGATTATCCTGTTTTTTATAATGTTAATCTCAAGTTCACTCTAGATAAAAGTCTAAATTTATCTAAGATAAACACGACTGAAAAATATGAAGTTAATAAACTTGGTGTCCATATGTCAAATGGAACACTTGAAGATGTATATCTTTACGATGAAGGAACATCAATTCCTGAACTTAATAATCCATTAACCTATTAGGAGGCTTTTTATATGAATTCAATACTTAAAGGTGCAATTATCTCTATCTGTGGTGCTTCATTTAGTTTTGGTGTAGCTTTTTCAACCCAGATTAAAATAAATAATAACGATGATTCAACGCTTAAAAATACGACAAGATCAAATTCAACAGGCGATGACACGATTGAAAGAAAACCAGTTACTCCTCAACAAAAATTCTTAAATTCATTAGGTGGTACACAAGGATTTGATGTCGACGCTGATATCAATGTCAAACTATCTGAGACATTATCAGTAGATATAAATGGTCACGTTAAAGGTGACGCAAGCGATATGAGTAATATTAAACTTAATGGCAATGCGTCTATTAACATTAGCGAGAATACATTTGATGTAAATTTCTCTTATTTTGATTCGATTGTCTATTTTGATTTCCATGACACATATTTCAAAATGGATGTTGATAGTGTTGGTGATTTTATAAAAAAACTACCTGAAGAATATGGCTTATCAATTAATCTACCTTCTTCATTATCTAATTTTTCATTGGAAAGTTTTGAACAAATGCTTTTAAATATGCCAGAAAAAGAACAAACATCTGATGGCTATGTTTATAAACTCAATATACTCAATACAGCAATTATTAATTGGAAGACAAACGAAGATGATGAATTTTTAGGTTTATCTACTTCATTAGTGTATCAAGGAACAGAATTATCTATTGATGTTAATTTAAAACATGTTGATCCAACTGAATTAGAACTTGTTTCGCCTCTTGATGGAGAAAATAAGGATAAATATCAAGACTTCTCACCTATGTTTACTATTTTTGATGGAATATATAATCTCACGAAGAAAACCACGAATACTGTGA
>CAVIPP010000028.1:0-15274 GCA_963644615.1 Oscillospiraceae bacterium | reverse complement strand
ATTTAGATTTGCGAGTAGCACATGCCGATTTTTTAAAATCATTGTTTTTTAAAATACTTTCGTATTCATCTAATAAATCTTTCATTTCTTTATTTATTTTTTTATTCATAAGTGCCTCTTTTCAAAATATTTATGACCATTAAAAATTTAAAATTAGATTTTTACACAGTTACAAGGACATTTGGGTATGGTTTTGCCCTTAAAGGTTAATCGTTAAATGTCGTATATAATTCCTGACACCTAATAATTTTCCCTTGATAACGTATGAGTGAATCTCCAAAGCCATTCAGTTTATAAATCACGCCGAATAACTTTCGAGTTAATTTATCATCACAATTAGCGAGACAAATAACAGTTTTAAACTTATCTACTAAATTTATTTTAGATATCAATTTGTTCACTCTCTGCGTAGCCAATATGACGTGAATACCAACCCTATGACCAACTTCTAAAAGCATAGACATAGCTTCATTTATTTTCTCATTTATTAAATCGGCATATTCATCAATTATCATAATAATTCGTGGTAAATTACCAACAAGTGAAAAATCATTTTTTTTCAAAAGCTCTTCTCTTTTGTGAGCTTCAATTAAAAGATTATTGATAGTTTTAAGAAAATCTTCCTCATTTTTAACAATGGGGCAATATAGATATTCACTATCTTTATAACAAGATAATTCAACACGTTTAGCATCGACGAGTACTAAAGACATATCTCTAGATGAGGTGGTTAACATATTTCCTTTAATAAATGTATGCAAGAAGTTCGATTTGCCACTTCCAGTTGCACCATAAATTAAAACATTTTCGGCTTGCGAAATGTTTTCCGTTAAAAGCGATGAATCGCCTGTTGGGACTCCGTATATAACTTTTATAGATGAGTCATTCTTTTCTGCACCTTCTTCTAAAAAAGGTTTCCAATATTTAAATGTAACAATGTCGTTCATATTTACCCTTACTTTCTAAATTCTTATATCTTTGCATCGACAGAGAAATGATAATCAAAATAACGAAAGTTTTTCCCACTGTCAATAGTTTTGTGAAAGTCTTTAATAATTTTCTCTACTTCTGGGTCGATCATGAAATATAGAAATCGATCCTCGAATGGAGAAATTTGCTCTTTTTGATAATACGCTTCCGCGATCGAAGCCGCCATCGCGGCAATGGTATCAGTGTCGCCTCCAATAGCAACACATGTTCTTATTGCATCTTCTAAAGAGTTAGAAATTAAGAAAGCATAAATCGCTTGAGGAACACTACCTTGGCAAGAAGAATTAAATTTATAGTTTTTAACTAATTCATCATAATCAAGATTAGCTATCATAGGATAATAATCTTTGATCATAATTTCTTTGATTTCTTCCTTGCTCTTCTTGTGCAAGGCTAAATAAATGCACAGAGAAATAGCCTCCGCGCCTTTAAGACCTTCAGGATGGTTGTGAGTAATTTCTGTAACTGTTTTAGTTAATAACTTTAAGTGTTCAATTGAATCTGCAACCCAAGCGACGGGTGAGATGCGCATCGCGCTACCATTGCCAAACGAATTATACGCAGGCGCGATTTCATTATTCTTTTTACAAGCGATACACCAGTTTGTAAATAAATGTCCATAGCCCGCATGAGGTTTAGTAAAGAATGCATTAACAAATTCTTTTGCTAAATCTTCTTGAATACTTTTTAGCGATTCACTTGAATAATCGATGGGAAAATGTTTCATAAGCACCTTCGCAACAGCGATGGTGAGCAATGAATCATCAGTCATCCGCATCGTTGGTTCATAAATATCAAAATTCTTACTTTTACACGATTTACGTTCATATATTGAACCAACCATGTCACCAATAATTGCACCAAGCATAAACTTTTAATTCCTTTCTAATGCCAATCGTTATAATCTTTCATTTCATATTCAAGGAAGAATTTTTCAACATCACTTAGCTGTTCTAATTCCTTGTATTCTTCGACGCCAATAATATGACTTTTTTTACCGTTAGCAAAGATTTGCCATATGTTATTTCCATATTTCTTTTTAAATTCTTCTAATGGAGGATAGACAAAATCAACTCCAAAATACTGGCGTAAGAACTGTTGCTTTTTTGTTAAAAAGTTAAGCATGTTATAAGCCTTTTTGTTTCTAAGCAATGTTTCACTTTCACTTTTCTTTTCCGCTTCTTCTCTTTTGGCGTTTTGTTCGTGAATTTCATTTAAATATAAATTAATGAGCTCGTTATCTTCTTGATTAACAAATTTAAGAAAACCATTTTTAAAGGTTAAAGGAGTGCAAAAGGTTTTCTCTACATCGTTAAAACGCACGACTACATGTTTTTCATCAATAGATGTGACAACTCCTTTTTCGCTATTCGAATTTGTAACTTCTTTATTTAATAGTTCATTCATTTTCGTTTTCCTTTCCCTTTAATGGTATATCAGTAAATTTTTTGTTGTTTTGAATATGGTCATAGAAAAGCTGGAACAATATTTCAAAGCCTTCTAGTGATTTTGGAAGATATTTACTTAAATATGATAGATGTGTTTTATTTGAAGTCACTGTAGCAGCGAACAGATTAGCGAAGAATTCTTCTACTGCTTTTAAGGATCCAGTATTGTAATATTCTATTTCATGATGGGCTAAAAACAATCCGTTAAAGTCATATTTAGAAGACATTGCATCTAAGATAGGAGAATATTTATTGTTGAGTATCCAGAAACATTTCTTCCCAATTAGCTGATAATACGTTTCCACAAAACCAACATCATATAATTCTTGCTGAATGACTTTTCTTTTATTAAGAACAATCTTGTCTTTTGAACATTCATCTAACGATAAAAGCTCGCGATATTTGACCATATTGTTAACCAAGATATCATATGCTCCATCATTTATATTTGAATTGATGATATTTTTATATTCATCCATAACTATAGCATATAATTCATCTTTTTTATTATTGAATTCTTCTGTGAAAATCTCGTTTAGTGTTTTGCCATTTTTTAAAGCAACATTTCTTGTCAATGATGCATAATAGCCGAAATAAAAATCGACAGCGTGGCCTAATTCATGAGGAAGACAGCTCAATTCATCAATATTTGCTAAAAGGAGGTTTTTTGCTCTTTTAGAAAAATCATTTCTAGTAACAACTTTTTCATCAATATTAGTTGAGAAATAATCGTCATCTTTATCGTAGTCAGGGAGAAGATGCCCTCTACCACTATTTTTAATCTTTAAAAAATTATTCTTGATTAACTTCAAGATGAAATCTCGATAAAGCGGAGAAAAATATTCCGCTTGTTCTTTTAAAGCTCTCTCGCAATGAGAAAAATCTCTTTTGCTCTTGTTATATAAAGCATCAGCAATTGCTTTTACTTCATTATTATTTGTTTCGTTCATTAAATGCCTCTTTCTATGTGGATAACCACATTATTTAATAATCGTTGATTAAAACGATGTGATGAAGAAGATGAAAAGCTAATTTAATGTTGCCAAAGAACAAATGTGTTAAGGATGGCTAAATCAAACACAATTCAAAAGTATATTTGTTAATAGATGAAAATGACTTAAAAGAAGATATATGTGCTCGTATAAGTACATACAACTAACTTATAGCTAAGAAAGTGATCAATTATTGTTCTTCTAATTGATAGCGATGTTCGATGGTATCAATATTAGACATCATTTGGTGCCAAAATCTATTCGCAGCATATTTATAATCAATTTCGCCTTTTTCATCTGGCCCGCCTAAGATCAAACTCGGCGTGGATTTAAACATATCAATTGTGCTTTTATCAATTAATCTAATCTTATAAAGCTTATATAAAACGATGCCAGAGTAATTGATTGAATAATTAATAATGCTACTAAGAATATCTAGGTAGCCACTTTCGTTAGAGTTGGTAATTCTATCGCAATCAGCATCAATTATTTGCAAGGCAAGTTCTGTTGAAGGCGGCTCAATTGGGAAGTAGCTATTAGAATCATCGTATTCCTTATATTGATTAAACCTTTCTGCAAACTTATTTGCATCGCCAATGCAGTCAATTAAGAGCTTTTTAAATTGAGTTTTAATTAATGACTCATCATTTGATTTAGCTAGCTCATAAGCTTTTGAAATGTAATTCACAAACAAATTGCTGCGAAACATATTGTAGTCATATTGAATTTGAGCAAGAAGATTAGATATAGACAGCCTCTCTAATTCGATCTCCTCGTTTGTTAACGATTTTACCACCTCCAAATAACTATTCTTATCATCAAACTTAAAACAATTCATTCTTTTATCCTCCCACATTATTGTTTTATCAAATTATTCAGAAATTTCTCTAAAAAAGCATTTTTGTACATTTATACGAACAATTAATTAATCACCTCTAGCTCCTCTAACCTCCTTCACCAAATCTATTAGCGTTTTAACCTCTTTGTTATTTTTAATCTTCTTCGCTTCTTTTAAAGATAATATTTGAGGCTCAAATCTATTCTTATCAGAAGTGATTTTAAGCAACAACAAATTATGATAAACAAAATCATGGTTGATTATTATCTTATCGAAATGTTTTAAAAGGTCGCTTATATATAATGGTTTCCTTCCTCTAGAACTACATATGCACGCCATAACGGTTCTATTATCGCTAGATCTAAAGGATTTTTTGTTTGGCTCGACAATAACCGCGACTGGAGGATAGTTACGCTTTGAGCAATTTATCAAATTATCTTCATCTATATAATTCAAAGATATAAGCTTCTTAGCTAAGGTCTCGACTTCTTCACTTGTTTTAAAGGCAAGCGGTATTAAATCATTACTTAACAATGGAGAGCAGTCATAAATCTTTAATGTATAAATTAATCTTTGAAGAACAGAAATATAATTCCATTTATCCCCTATTTTCTCGCCAACTAAATAATCTGGTAATTGCTCTTCATAACCTAGTTTACGCACATTATCAAAAACCTCGTGCTCATAAGAGATTGTTCCTTCCATTTTTAACTTGTAATTAAATATATTGAAAATTGTATCAAGGTTTTCTTTGATAACATTTAATTTGAAATAGCCACTTATTTCACTCGAATGAAAATACGAATGAGTTTCCTTTAAATAAGCTATAATTCTCGTTTGTAAGACAATCTCATCCTTAGTTTTTAAAAGAACATCGCTTTTTCTACGACAATTATCTTTGTTTATCAAATAAATCTTTGTATTAATAACATCATCTAATTCATTTCTAAGATTGACTATTTTATCTAGTTGCTTATAAACAGCATCTAAGGTGTTTTCTTTTTTTGATATGCTTCTTTTTATGGAATTAGTAAGTGTTTTTTCAACATAATCCTTGGCAGCGAAAGAATATAAATCTATGTAATGAACTAGATGTTTAACTAAAAAATATTCATCTTTTAAAGCAGCGAAAGAAAGGGATTTTAAGTAGTTACAATACGACTCTGTGTTTTCTTCTTTAATGAAATAGCGCTCTTGCCTTTGATCGGCGGTTTTGACATATTTTTTGAGCTCTTTTACGTCATTAAATATGCGTATATTTTTGTTTTTTAAATAACTAAATTCATAGCGAAGGAATGTCGATGATAAATGACCACCCAGATAGTTATCATCAATGTAGGTTAAAGAAAGATCACCTGCATCTTTTAAAAACATCCCTGGATACCTTAAAGATAAATTATGAGCTTTTGCTAATTCAATAACTTCGGAAATTTCCTTTTGCTTAATTGCTAATATCACATTTAGATGGTTGTTAAATAGTTTCATAGATTATTCCTCCTTTATTTTATGTTTCCCTACCACAGGCCAAACGTTATTGAAACTTTGCTCTGTCCCGTGAGCAAAAGAATGATAAATTCCACGATTCATACAGGGAATTAATGCCAATTGCTCAATTGCATCCCAAAATAGTTTTTTATAAAAAGGATTATTAGATGAGCATTCAAAAAGCGATAAAGAGTCATCGATTATGTCTTCTTTTGATTTGACTTCAATACTTATATCTTTAGAAGCGGTGATATCGCTATTTTTATCATCGATAATCAGTGAACCTGAAGATATTTCAAAAAAGAAATCATAATTGAATACTGGTTTAGTTGGTTTAAATTGACACGTTATAAATGTTTTAATCCTCCCATCCCAAGCGCTTATTTTGTTTGAAATAATGTATTCATCACTAAGTTTGTAATTAGAATTGATAATTGCTTTATGTATAGCATTGCATTCTTTAATGTATTCGACTGTCATTAACGGTGTTTTCTTATTTTCAAACATCCTTGAAAACACATCAAATAGCGAACCTTTATAAGAAATCCAATCGACATTTGGATTGCCTTCTAAAAACATAATTAGATTTAAATAGTCGTTATTATTTTCTTGCTTAAGCAAATAATTAATATCTACTAAAAAATTACAAAAATCTTTTTGTGTCTTCTTATACCAGCTAAACAAATGTTTAAAATAATTCTTATGATATTCCGCTTGTAAAGAACCATGCACTGGTCTAGTTAACCAACCAAATTTGCTATATTCTTCCTTTAAAAGTTGATTTTTGAGCACCTGGCTTTCTGCTTCTTTAAAGAATTCATTTAATAACTTCGATTTTCTAATTGTTTTTCTAAATTGCTCGAATGTGTGCGATTCATTTAACCTTCTTTGATTTGAAAGAATCAGACTCCAGTAAGCGCAGTTGATGTACATTGCATTATCTTTACCATAGGCAATATCGAAAAAATGCGTATTAGTATAATTTCCATACTCACCTTCTTTAATTAGAAGTCCTAATTTTGAAAAGAATAAATAAATAGCATCTCCATCGCTTTCTTTATGGAAGTGAATAATATATGCGATATTACTATTTTTCTTCCTAGGAAATAATCGCTTTAATTCATTGATATAAATATCGTCTTCTTCCTTTGTTTTTGTGTTATCAAAGGTAACAATTCTATTTTCCATACATTCCTCCCTAATAAGCCATAAAGAGGAATTAAAAACTCCCATCGTAACGAGGGGAGCATTATGTTAAAGTTCCCATCGTTCAAGCTTTGGCACCCAACATTATTTGGGTTGTCGGTGGATCTCTGGGCTTGTCCCTAACCACACTCTTTATGGATATGCGTTAATATTACAATCTTAAAATAACGGCCGCAACTAAATTTTTTTGTCTCTCCTTTTTATTTTAAAAATAACTTTTTGAAAATCTTTGTCGTTGGCGAGAATGTTTTTAATTTCTCTTGCATGAGTTAATGCAGCTTTATAACCACCAACAAAAATTTGATCAAGTGCTTTGAACGAATATTTCTTACCTTCATATATTCGAATGTAATCAAACGATAATAAATAAGAACGGTCATAGATATCATTTTTAACATCATGATTAATCTCAAACGAATTCGTGTTTTTAACAAATCTTCCTAACACCTTATGACCTTTACCTTCGTAATATTCATTACTTAATAAACCATCGCGAATTAATAGGCCAAAAGCTTCAAAAACATAACTTTGATCACACTTTATTCTATTATAGATTTCAATTTCATCTGCGTAACCGCCACGAGAAATCAAACCTTCTTGAATGCATTGAACTGCAAAACTCATTTCATGCCTCCGTTTTAAATCACAACAATAGTATGCGCATAAAAAATGGTCTATGTTTCAAGACCATCATTTTGTATTCGTATAAGAACATTTAGTTATTCTTGTTAAATAAAAAATTCATATACCTATATGCATTTTATTGGGAAAGCATATACCTGCGAATTAATTCGCCGAATATCATTGTCGCAGGAAATAATGCATTGACCAGCGATGTTATATTTTGAATTTAATAATTGCTTGAACGCTTTTACATCGTTTTTGCCATAATCTTTTCCTGATTTAGCTTCAATAAGGGAAATATTTCCATCTTTAAGAATGATAAAATCAATCTCATTTTGGTTATTGTCGCGATAGAAAAATATCTGGGCGTTAATAGAATTATTGATATAGGATTTTCTAATCTCGTTATGAATGTATGTCTCAATAATCCTTCCTTTAAAAGATGATAATTTCAATGTTTTAACGGAATCAATTCCGATTAAAAAACAAGCCAAACCGGTATCGTTAAAATATATTTTTTTCTTTCGGACAATCCGCTTATTTATCGAATCTTCGTAATATGGATTTAGTAACGTTACTATATTGGATATAACTAGGATATTAAGCCATGAATCGACTGTCTTATTGTCGATACCGATAATCTTTGAAATCGAATTAGGATTATATTCTTCGCCAGTTAGTGAGGCGATAACTTTAACGAAATTTTCAAATTTATTTAAATCACGAATGGAGATTAGTTCAGACACATCTCTTTCGATATATGTTTTTAAGTAATTTGAATAATAGTTATTGATTGGCTTTCCTTCAATTTCCCATCTAGCTGGATAATACCCTCTGACAAGTGATAAATATAAATCATCATCGCTCAATGTTCTGTTCTCGCATTTAGCAAATAAATCTTCATTAATCTCAAAGGGAGATTCATCCCATCCTCGTATTTCTGATTGACTTAACGGTTCCATTTCTATAATGCCAACTCGACCAGATAATGATTCGGTGACTCCATGCATTAAATGAAATTTTTGACTACCTGTTAAAATATACATTCCATTAGCTTTTAAGGAACCTTCTTCTTTTCTAACCTTATTGACGACAAATTCAATTTCTGGGAATAATTCCTTAGCTTTTTGGATTTCATCAATAATAAGAGGAAAACTATACTTTTCGATAAAAAGCTTAGGATTAGATTTTGCCTCTTTCAATAAGTCGGTATCGTCGAGCGTTATATACTTATATCCCTTTGTTTCAAAATAAGAAACCAATGTCGATTTACCAACTTGTCTAGCTCCTGTAACAAGAGTTATTGGATACTCGTCTAATGAAGTTATTATTGATTTTAAAATAGTTCTTTTATATCTCATAGTTATCTTTCAGCAACTATATTATGAACGTAATCAATTCCAATTTCAACTTTTTTTAGTATTTTTTGGAATTGGTGTATTTTATCTTTAAATCCTAGATGATTTGTAAGCAAAACTAACTAACGTATTTAATTTTTGATGACAATACGATGATAAATGCATTGAAGTTACTAATGCCAAAAAGATAAGAGATGCAGAACCGCATTCATCATTACTATAATCACTTGTTTATAAGTTAATCTTTTAAGCATCCAATAGGAACAACATATACTTCATCTTCTCTTTTGCAACCGTGTTTTGAACCAGTAATAACAATTTTTAGATCTAGTTTCCAATATTTCTTGAATTCGATTATTAGTCTCTTTGGAACACTGTAAACTGATGATGTATGTCCCTTATTTTATCGAGACTTTTTAGTTGCACTCGCGATTTTTTTGATAATTCATTTAGGTTTTTTCGAATCGCACAACGATAACCAGGAAGACTTCATGTTGAAAAAATGGCGATTTTTGATGTTTGCGATGTTGCAAAAATGGCGATTTTCACTTAAAACGATGTCGAAAAAATGGTATGCCTAAGTCAAATGAACTGCGTTAAATGCGAATCCAACATTTATATCTCTTAGCATTAATATCGATAGAAATAATCTATTCTTTAAATTCATCAACAGTAAACTGTTGTTACCTACTCAGTTATCTTAAAGACCTATAGCATTCTTCTTTTAAGAATTTAACTATTTCATCTTTCTTATCAGTCTCATAATAACGAATTAGAAGTTTTTTATATACATCTTCTTTTTCAGCCGGGATGATAAGCAATCCAGATGCATGCTTAATCAATATGTGATTTGCAAATATAATCGCGGTTCTTTTATTACCGTCTAAAAATAATTGGTTCTTTTTAATATAAAGGAGAGCTTCTATCGCTTTATCAACTGGTAATTTATCTGATTCAGTTATTTTCTTTATATCCTCTTTAACTTGGCTTTCAGTTAAAAGAGGAGGAATGTAAGAAGTTCCGCTTATAAAGACAGGGACACTTCGAATTCTCCCAGCGTTATATGACATCCCTTCTTCAACAATTGCATTGATTTGAGAAATAAGTGAAATGTTGCTCGGATATTGGACCATTCCGACATAAGTAACAAATTCCCATGCACGTTTAAGATTAATAACTTTTTGCACATCGATTGCAGTCATATTCTTAACTTTACCGTTATTTATTAATGCTTCGATATCTGAATAGGTTGCTTTTATCCCTTCTAGCATCGCTTGTTTATAAACGGAATCGACAATATTTCGTCGAGCAATATCAATATTAATGGCAACATCATCAGAGATGCCTTTTATAACATAGTTATCCTTCTCTAATTCCTTTTTGATTTCTCTTAAGCGTTTTTTATAAGCTCTCACAACGTTATTGTTTTTAACAATTAGTTCATACAATTCATTTGAGAATTCGCCAACATATTTGCTGCGCTGCTTTTTGCCTTCTCGAAAATGAACGTAGATTAATCGCTTATCATTTTGTTCTCTAATTTCAATAGAACCGTGTATAAGTTTCTCTAAACTAGTTTCAATAATATTCTTTTCTTCTAATAACCTTGCGACGTCCATAGAAATCTCATGTGAAACATTTCCATATATATTATATAAATTTGTTTCACATTTTGAAATCTCTGATACGGAACAGGATTTACCTACAATATTCATACCAATTGATTAACGTGAAATACTTTATGTTATTTGCTTATGAAAATGATTATTGATAGCTAATAATGATTAATAGAGCCGTAAATACGTATCGATATCCTAAGATATTTAAACTATTGATATGAGCAATATTGTTAAATTAATGTGTGTCTATTCTCCTATCCAATAATAGGAACTTCCGTTTGTAGTTCCTTCTTTAGCAATTTTGCCACTTTTTAACAATGCTGCTAGTTCTAGTTCAATCGTGTTATATGAAATGTCGGGCCAAATATTGTGAATCTCCTTTTTACTGATTTTACCTAATGTAGTTCTAATAGTTTCTTCCACTCTTTCGGCTTTAGATAACTTTTTGTTCTTAATAATGTCATAACGGTCTGCAAGCTCGTTGTACGATGACAAAAGAGTTAATAAAAAGTTTTCAATAAATGGCCAATAGGAATTTTTGTTCTCTGACCAACCAGAGGATGAATCGTGTAATTTTTGATAATACATCCCTTTGTTTTTGTTGATTATATATTCTAATGAAACATATTTGCCAACATCATAGCCGGATTTATAAAGTAATAACATAGTTAAAAGTCGAGACATTCTCCCATTGCCATCCATGAAAGGATGTATGCAAAGAAAATCTAAAATATAACAAGGAATTAATAGTAATGGATTGATATTAGAATTTTGTCTTCCTTCAAAAAAAGCTATTTCAAGTTGTTCCATCGCTTCTTGAGTTTGACTAGCAGGAGTTGGTACATAAATAATGCGTTTACTACCATCGCTATATCTAGTTGCTATAACGTTGTCTTCCGTTTTTAGTGAACCTCTTGTTGGTGCCTTTACGTGTTCAAGAAGGATATTATGAAGCAACAAGATCTGTCTAAGGCGAACATCCATCACCTCATATTCGTTATGAATTTTATTTAATGCATCTCTATATCCAGCGATTTCTTGTTCATTATGATTTAATGGTTCGCTTTGCTCATTGACAATGCTTTCAATTCTTTTATCGGTAGTGATGATACCTTCAATCGCATTACTAGCTTTAACGGATTGAACCTTGGCAATTTTCGTCAAATTAGTAAATACTCTTGGCATTTTTTCTTTTAAGCTATCCGCGGCAGCCTTATTTCTTTCAATAATAAAAAGTAATGAAACGATGTTTGCCGGTATAGCTTCTGATTCTAAAAATGAATAATCAAATCTTCTCATAACCAATGTCCTATTTACCTAAAGTTTATCAATTTTTAGTTAAATATACAACATAACTATATATTATTTACCTAATTTTTATACAATTTTAGTTAAATAACGATACTAAACTCTCAAAACGAGGATAGGCAGCAATAAGTGAGACCGATTGTAGTTAGACTACCTAGCGAAATATAGAAGGAAGGTATGTAAACCCACACACTTTTTAAGTAACGTATATAGTTATTTCAACTTAATCCAACACTTTTCTTTAAGGAAACCGATAATGTCTAGCTTCTTTGATTCATCTTCATAATATGAAACAAGAACCTTTTTATATTCATCGACTTCTTCGGATGGAACCACCAGTAAACCTAATGCGTGTGAAATTAAATAATGATTAGCAAAGATAATTGCGGTTCTTTTATTACCGTCTAGAAACAATTGTTTTTTCATGACATATAAAACTAATTCGATAGCGAGATCGATTCCTTCCTCACTATGAAGCATATCTAATAAGTCTTGTCTAACTTTGTCTTCAAATGGAATCGGAGGGATATATGTAGACCCGCCAATGGTAACTGGAACACTTCGAATTCTTCCCGCAGTTAGTGAAAATCCTTCTTCCACTATTTGGTTGATTTGACAAAGAACAGCATAATTTGTTGGATAATTAGCTAAATCAACCGACATTATGAATTCCCATGCTCTTTTAAGATTAATGATTTTGCCAATATCGCTAGCGGTCATGTTTTTAACTTTTCCACCATTGATAATCACTTCGGTATCAGAATATGTGGTCGCAACGCCTTCTAACATAGCTTGTTTATAAACAGAATCGACAAGATATCTTCTAGCTAGGTCAATATTTATAGCGATTTTTTCATCAACGCCATCATAATCAACATAATTAAGTTTCTTAAGTGTTTTATTAATTTCTTTTAATCTCTTTTTAAGATTTTTGGCTAATTCAGCATTGTTTCTAATTAAGTTATATAGAACATCTGAATATTCTCCAGCGTATTTAGTAAATAAAACACCATCTTGACGATAATGGACATAAATATATTGCCTTCCATTCTTAACTCGCAATTCAATAGAACCATAAAGCAAAGAATTTAAATGTGTAGTTATTTGAGTTTTTTCACGTACTAAATCAATAATATTGGACATAAGGATAGCTTTCACAAGTACATTATATCTTAATAAAAATTAGTGTGAAACATTTTTTGTTATTTTGTATCACACCATTAATAAAACGTATAAATTTATTAAAATTAAGAAAACACATCACATTAATCCAATCAGGTTAATATTCAGGCAAAAAGCATTGTCTTTTCCGGAGTTAGATTCCGGATTAGCCATAACATAGCGATAGTATCTATTTATAACTCGCTTTGGCTAATTGAAATAAAGAATTCTTGTTTTTCCAATCTGTAATATTTCGTTATTAATATTGACTTTAATCATATATTTATCTTGCAAATAAAGAATCATAAAATTCATTATTATTTAACAATTTCTTCACTGTTTTTGAACTTTTTCAATACCCTTTTTTCCATAATTAGGAAGTTAAAAAGCTCTTGATTTATTTTCTCTTCAAGAGCTTTGAAAATATTAAATTACGCTAAATATAACGTTACTGAATAAATGATAACTCTTCCGTAATTAGTGGCTGTACCAACTGTTTCTTTTGCGGTTGCAAATGTTAATTCATTGGTTGGTGCATCAAAGACATATTCAGCTAAATTAGAGAAATCATATTGCTGAGGCAACCCTTGAAGTTTGCCATCATTGTATGTATTTGTCTGCACTTTACCGTTGACTGTAAGATTTCCTTCGGTGGCACTATTTTTACAAACGTTGACTACAACTTTGGAGATCTTATAATCTTCAGCAAACTTAAGTGAGAACCAACCAACTCTACCTCCAGCAGCTAGCCCAAACCCACCGGCTTTACCATATCCAAGAGCGTTCTTAGTTCCGGCATCAGGAGGTGTAATTGTATCGTGTACCGAAACTAATTTTTCATTCAAGGCTTTAATATCGGTTTCAGCTTCTTTTAAAGCTGCAGCGATATCGGTAGTTCCGTTACCACCTTTTTTATATATTTCCGCATTGAAGAAACTAATTGTAAAGGTTTTATCTACCATCTTATATGTAGCGGTAATGATGACGTCTTCTGTTAAGAAGGTGAAGGTATAATCACTTGCTAGAGTAACTTCAACTCCTGAAACGGTTTTAACAGATAGTGAATCAAGAATAAAACCATGACCAGTTTTAACAGTCAAAGAAGCTTTTTCGCCAACTGAATATGATTCCTTGTCTAATGTCACTGAACCTACCACCATCAAATCATCATTATGGACTTTGCTACCTTCCAGTTTAATTTCCGTTGTGGCGGATAATCTCGAGACAAATGTAACTTTAATATTTACATCTCCAGAAGGCATCACGAAATAATGTTCTGAGGTGACACTGATTTCGGTTTCACCACTGGTGACTTTGAGCACATCAACAAAGTAACCAGGATTGCCTTTGATATCAAGTTTGATTACTGCTCCTTCAACCGCTTTTGGTGGCGCGGAAACAGTTCCATTCTCCACCGCATCGACGGTGATCGAGTACTCTTTCACTCCTTCGGAAAGGAAGAATGTCATGCCATAAATTATGACGCGTCCAAAGTTTCCTTCTTCGGCGACAGTTTTTAAATCAACGACATTAGTTGGGCTATCAAATGCAAATTCAACTGTATAGCTAACATCAAAGGTATTTGCCTCACCTTGAAGTGCGCCAGTAGTTGGATCTTTACCATTTACTTGAATACGTCCTTCGCTTTCTGACATCTTAACCGCAGTTACAACCACTTTGCTAAGTAGATATTTTTCAGCAAATGTTACTTTAAATCCGCCGATACGACCGCTAGAAGCTAAACCAAATCCGCCCATTTTTCCATAACCTAAGGCATTATTTGGATCGGTAGATTCAAGATGAATGTTATCGCTAACACTCACCACACTAGCGGTGACTTCACGTATAGCATCTTCAGCTTTTTTTAAAGCCGAACTAATCGTGGTGTCACCATTTTTAGTCGTTCCAAAGTTTTCAGCGTTAAAGAAACTAACTGTCGCCGTATTCGCAAGCGGCTTAAAAGTTGCATTGACATAAATGTTTTCGGTTCCAACAACTACTTTTCCATTCTTTAATTCAACTGCGCTACCGCTAGAAGTTTTCGCACTCATGCTCTCAACTTCATATCCAGCGGCTGGAACAACATTAACTGAGGCAGTTTCACCTTGACTATACGATTCCTTATCACTAGTAACTTTGCCTAAAAGCATTGGTAGTTCATTGTCGGCTAAAATGCTAACTTTGGTGTGCTTAGCAAAATCATCTTTAGTAAATAATTCATAAGCCACAGCTGAGGTGACATAGG
>CAVIPP010000027.1:15521-16005 GCA_963644615.1 Oscillospiraceae bacterium | reverse complement strand
TTAGTGAAAAAGCGATCTGTTAATTAGCTAATAAATTATTCATATAATCGGATTGATAGAGAATATCAATCCTTTTATTTTGTTTCATTAAACATTTTGATATTCAAATCCGTAGTTAGTCCAATTTGTAAAATGGGTATTGTTTAGGATATATTGTTTCTCAGATTTAGTATTATAGTAACCAGAAATCGGGCAAAATAGGCATAGACCGCAACTACCTGAAACACTAGAATCTTTTCCATATTTTGTATAGACAACTACATCGTCTAAAGCATTTTCCACTTCGCTAAATTTATCTGATAATGATGAAAATGATGATTTAATATTGTTCAGTACACTTTTTACATCAAAAATATCATATAGATAATCACCATTATCGTCCTTGCCATACTTTAATGAACTATAAATTTTACTTTTAACATTCTTAATTGTTGTGCCAGACTGTTTCATTGCAATCGCTAAATCTTCAAACTTTTCTAGATAT
>CAVIPP010000027.1:13714-15458 GCA_963644615.1 Oscillospiraceae bacterium | reverse complement strand
TTTTTGTTAAATCTAAAACAGATTGTGTTTGATCGTTGTATCCCAGTTTTTCAAAATAATCCATGAACGTGTCTCCGATTTTTTGTAGTAGTGTAGTCGTAGCAACATTTTCTGGATCATTATATAAAGTTGGTAACCATTGATCATATGCATAGCCTCCGCTATACTCAGACTCTTGAGATGAAATCATGTAATTAAAATTATATGAATTGTATTCGGCGATATCTTGGACTGCCATTAAACATGCATCATAGGCAATAAATTCTAAGTTAGTTTCAATGTTATATGTTTGTCTTGCGTTATTAACAGCATCATAAACCTCGACGTTTGATAAAGAGTCATTACTATATAATTCATCAAAACAACATCCATCCATTGCTCCACCATGATTCCACATAAACACGCCATATTTCTTAGCTTTATAATTACTAAAACCATATGATAAGAAACTCTGTAATGTTGATGATTCACCCATACTAGCTAAGGTTACATCTTCATCATGTATTAATTTTTTGTTAGATATATGCCATCTTGATAATGAATTAACATGAGAATTAATAGATGATGTTTTCCAGTTTTCTGCTCCGCCACATTCTAAAACAATATTTACATCATCTGGTTGATTAGCAACACTTAATATCTCGTTTATATCATCTGTTGCGCATCCTCCCTCATCCCTAATAGGATCGCTTTCTAGATTAGATCCGCATATATAAAACAACAATGTCCATTCAGGTATTTTTTCTTCACTAACGAGAACATTGCACGAAGTAGATAGTGATGTATTTGATTTTGATGTTGCGGTTATAGTAACACTTTTCGATGAACTAGAAATTCCTGTAACAAGTCCATTATCATCAACACTTGCAATAGATGAATCACTACTTTCCCAGTTTATTGACTTGTCGTCTACATTACTTGGTGAAAATGTAGTGGTTAATTGAATTGTTTCATTAATTTTAATTTCCTCATTACTTTTATTTAATGAGATAGAAGTAGGAATTATTGTAGAACCGGATTGAACATCAATAACACATGTTGCTTTTACTAATGAGTTCTCACTAGATGTTGCAGTTATAGTGGTCTTACCAACTTTGATACCTGTAACAAGCCCATCACTAGATATACTTGCAATACTTGTGTCATTGCTTGACCAAACTATATCTTTATTTTCGGCGTTAGTAGGAGACACTGTTGCATTTATCTGATATGTACTTCCTACATTTACCCCTATATCATTTGCGTTCAAAGAGATACTTCTCACCTTTCCTGCTACACGATAAAGTTCAGGCAATAACATTGAAGTGTCTGTTTCACTTGTGTATGTTGTAAAACGATTACTACTCTTATTGTAAAGTATACGCCCATATGAACTATTTGTTGATGTAATTATAACTGAACCATTTGATATTGAGATTGTCCAAGTCGTTGTACCACTTCCATAAGTTAATTTCTTTTTATCAGTAGCGCCCAATAACTGACCGCTTGAATCCGCTAAAGTCCAATTTCCAGTTGAACCACCAAGAGTAAAAACAGTTGTATCATCACTTGGAGTCAGTTCATTATTGTTAACACTTACTGTTGAAATAGTTAGATAAGTACTTTTTGTGCTAGAAGATAAAGATCCTGCTGCAACATTATTGTTTCCACTAGCAATTATCAATTGATCGCCGGCTTGTAAAGATGATGTATCACTAACTAATTCATATGTTTGTGGTTTGGTAACATTTACTTCACATTGCGC
>CAVIPP010000027.1:0-13704 GCA_963644615.1 Oscillospiraceae bacterium | reverse complement strand
GATTCATTTGTTCCATCTAATGTTGTCGCTTTAATAGTTGCATTACCTTCTTTTATTCCTTTAATAACGCCATTATTAACTGTCGCAATAGATTCGTTTAATGATTCCCAAGAAACATTTTTGTTATCAACATCTGAAGGTAATATTGTAGCGGTAATTGTTTTTGATTCGCCTACACTTATAGAAACATAAGAATCGCTCAAAGATAAACTATTAGCGAGTGTTTTATTTACTGTTATTTTTGAAGTAGCAGTTTTTCCTCCATCACTAGTTGTGACAGTAATTGTTGCGCTTCCTGCACTTATCGCAGTTACTTTACCTGATGTATTAACACTAGCAACATTTGTATTTGATGATTTATAAGTAACACTTTTATTAGTAGCGTTACTTGGCTTTATAGATGTTTCTAATTGGATAGATTTACCTTTATTTATGGTGGTTGATGTTGGTGAAACACTAATACTTTCAACAGATATTTTTTTAGTTACACTAACTAGACAGTTTGCAGTTTTACCTCCATCAATAGTGGTAACACTAATCGTGGAAGTTCCTTCGTTTATTGCACTTATAACACCGTTTTGATCAACACTAGCAACATTTATATTACTACTTGTCCAATTAACTTCTTTATTAGTAGCGTTACTCGGAAGGATACTCACCTTTAGGCTTTCTGATTCATCACTATATAAAGATAAAGAAGATTTATTAAGTGAAACACTAGTTACATTAATGATTTTGTTATTTGCATCATTATTATCATCTATTTGTTCACTTGTATTATCTTTGTTGTCGAGATTCGTTGAATTATCGACATTATTTTGACAACTAGTGAGTAATGAGACAAATGATAAGATTATTAAAAACTTTTTAAATTTATTCATATTCGTATTACCGGTTATAAATTAGTTAATGTTTGCCAAGTAGTAAAATTAGTTTCACTTGAGTTTATGCTTCCACAATAAATACTTAATCCACATGCATTAGCGTGTACATTTCCAACTTTGTTATATATAACTAGTTCCTCCAATTTATTTAAAACTTCATCAGCCTTACTTTTTGGATAATTTGTGTTGATAAAATTTAAAATATCGTCAGCGTCATAGCATTTATATGTATCAGAATTTAGAAATCCTTCAGCGTCTTTATAAACTTCTAAAAATTTATCACTAGTAGTTATTTTCCTAGTGAGATAAGACACCATCGAATCAAAGGATACTTTATATTCTTCCATTTTTGATAAATCTAAGACTGAACATGTTGCGTCACTATTTTCTTTATAATTCTTGATATAATTTTGAAATTCTTCAATGGTCATTGTTGTACCATCACTTAATTCAATATCACTCCCTCCATTTTCAAGTGTTTGCTCAAGATATTGCTCGCAAGCAGCAGCGTAATCATCATAATAAGCCCGAACTTTATCAACATAGCTATTTGAAATAGAAGTTAATAAATCAGATGTGAGAATATCAGTATTGCTATTTAAAGCATTTAACCAAACATCCCAGTCCCAACCTTGCCCAGGTTCAGTTTCTTGAGATGCAACCATATAATTTGCGAATTTAGAATTATATTCAGCAATATCTTGAACTTGCATTAAACAAGCATCGTAACCAATCCATTCTAATTTTTGATTATTTAGAGAACATTCTAAAGCAGAATAAACTTCAGAATTTAATAATGCATCATTATAATTTTCATCAGAGCACACGCCATACATTGCTCCTCCATGATTCCAAAATACTAAGGCAGTTTTATCAGCAGGATACTGACTAATCCCCCAACTAACAAAATCGATTAGAGTATTAGCATCTCCCATATTAGCGTTTTCTTTTGATTCTATTTTAGTTAGTTGCTTGTTTTCGACTTTATATCGACCAATTTCAGTGGAACTTATTGAATATTTTTCATCCCATTTTTTTGCTCCACCAGTTTCAAGTATTAAATTAATATTGCTATTTAGATTTAGTGAACACATTTCTTCGATATTTAAGGTCGCAAGTGAATTTTCACTTTCTAGATCAGAACCACGCATATAAACCAATATTGTATAGGTAGTGGTAGATGTGACTTCTTCACTTGTTGAATCACTAGAAGTATCTTCCTTTAAAATATTTTCTGAATTAGTTAATTTTTCCAACGCAAAATTTTGACATCCTGCTAAGAAGAACATCGATGATAATATAACTAATAATTTTTTAATTCTCATAATATAAACAGTTTAAATAAACTATTTATTGAAAAAAGTGTAACTTATTTCATTTAAGAGTAAAAGTTTTAATTGAAAACGATTTATTTATTCTTTTTTATATACTCAATATATTGATATGAACCATGCTCGGACATTATTTTTGAATAAAATTCGAAAGTCTTTTTTGCGTATTCATCACAATTTTCATGCTCACTTAAATTTTCATCATATAGAAATGGTTCACTAATATAGATAGTTTGTTTCGGTTTTTTTGAATACCATACTTTTCGCCAAACACTACATATTGCTAGCATCGGTAAATGTTTTACTGCTGGATATCTAAATGGTCCGCTTTTTAAAGGTCTAACTCCATTATAATATGGCCAAATATGTCCTTCAGGATAAATCAATATTGCCTCTTTTTTGTCTAGATAATAATTAATTGCCTCAGTCATTTTTATTAAACTTTTCGGATTTTTTTCAACAGGTATTATTCCAAGAGCTTTAACAATATGTTTAACGACTGGGATAGATAATGCATCTGAATATGCAAGAACATTTGTTCGCTTTGGAAAACTAACAAATACTTGAGGGACAAATGCATCGAAATAATGAGTGTGATTAGAATAAATACAATAGCCACTCTTCTTTAATTTACGTGCATTTTTCTTTCCAACTACTTTTGTACTTAACACTACTTTAGAAACAATCCATAAAAGAGGGACCGCTACTAAATAATATAAAAGAGCTGCTAAAAAACACTTAATTTTACCTTTTCTAATATAGACATAGTCTTCACTAACAAGAGGTCTATCAAGTTTAGTTGCGGCAAAATCATCATTATAGGCATCACTATATTCGTAAACCTTATTTTTTCTCGACATTTTCCGCTCCTTTAGTGTTGACTTTGCCATTGTGCTTGATTGCTATCCATTCTTTGTTTTTCTTTTTTAATGATTTAAAAAATGCTGGAATAAAATCTATAAAATATAATGGAAATAACAAACACGATTTTAATGCTATCGACATCTTCATTTGAAGATTTTTGTATTCTCTAACACATATAATAAATGTTGATAAAAACATTAAAACGTACAATAAAACTAACGAAGTAAATCCTAGAGCCATATCTGTAAGTCCCCAGTTCCAATCCCAAGTCCATGATTTATTTGCAATTGCTAGTCCACCAAAGACGATCATAATAACTCCATAAGCAAATAAGCCAACTACAAATAATACTAATGAAGTAATATCAATAATGTATGTGTAATTAGCGAACTTACGACCTTTATTATGAAAGATGTTGTGCCATATTTGCTTTGTGTATTTATTAGCCACTGAACAAAATCCACCAATCCAACGAGTGTGTTGAATTCGCACTTGTGACATTGTTTCAGGTTGCTCATCATAAAAAATGGCATCTTCGTTATAACCACAATTAATGTTATTCGCATAGCAATATTTTGTGAACTCTACATCTTCAGTTAATGAATGCCAAACAAATCCACCTTCTTTTTCTAATATATTTGAATTAATGAAATGACCTGTTCCACATATATTTACTTTTTTAATAAACTTAGATTTTCCTTTTCCGTCAACACAATAAATAAACGCAAATAAAAGTGTTGATGTACCGGTTATCCAATTTGTATTTGTATTTGTGGACTTTCTTATTCCGCTTCCAACCTCATAGCCCATTGCCTTTAGGTTATTAAGTTCTTCAATATAATTAGGTTCAATAACATTATCGGCATCAAAAATTATGAAAGCATCATATTTTTGATTTTGTTTAATAATATATTGATATCCATCATCAAGAGCGTAACCTTTTCTTCTTCTATTTTCTAACTCTGTTCTAACAACATAGTTATATCCGTATTTTTTGGCAATCTCTACTGTCGGGTCAGCAATATCTTCAACTATGACATAAACATCAAAATAGTTATGGTCATATGTTTGCTTTTGAAGTGATGAAAAGATTCCATTTATCACCATTGACTCATTTCGCGCTGGTATTAAAACAGCATATTTAAATTTTTTGTCGCTTTTAATAGCGTGGCATCGATGAGACAAAGCCCAAATAACATATACAAATTCATGTAAGCCAAACAAGATAGCAAGTATTAAGACTATTACGAGCGCTATTGTGGTCCAATATGTGACGAATTCAAAAAACTCAGGAGTAAACATGTAAAACTATTATAAATGGTTTTAAGAAACATTCAAATTTTAGCCTGTATAGAATTGTTTTAATTTAACTAATAAAGCAAACTAGGATGTAAATTATTGATGATTACTTATTGTTAATTTTGTAGCCAGCATCTTCGATAGCTTTTTCAATTATTTCATCATTTATATTTTTTAAGCAAGTTATAGTCGCACATTTATCTACTAAACTAACTGTTACCTCTTTTATTCCATCAATATTTAGAAGTGCATTTTTAACTCTATTTTGACAATGCTCGCACATCATTCCTTCAATACGTACGATCTTTTTTGTGACATTATCTTTTTCGTTATTTAAAAGATCATCAACTTCTATTTTTATATTTTTGGATTGTAATTTTTTATTTTTATATATATCAGTAAGATTAATTCGAAGTGCATTGACGACAACACAAACTGAAGATAGAGACATAGCTGCCGCTCCCATCCATGGCATTAATTTGGTTAGTCCAAAAGGCGAAAGAGCACCAGCGGCAATTGGAATCATAATAATGTTATATATAAAAGCCCAAAATAAATTTTCTTTTATATTAAGTAGCGTTTTTTGTGAAAGTCTAATTGCTCCATACACATCAAGTAAACTATTCTTTGTTAAAACAATATCAGCTGAATCAATTGCTATATCACTTCCGCTTGCAATTGAGACTCCAACATCTGCCTTACTTAGGCTTGGCGCGTCATTTATTCCATCACCAACCATCATCACTTTTCCATATTTTTGTAATTTATCAATTATTTCTAATTTTTGATCAGGTAGAACGTTAGAAACAAAATTTGTAATTCCTATTTGCTTAGCGATGTTTTTAGCGCTTTTATAGGTGTCACCTGTAAGCATTACAACTTCTAATCCAAGATTTTGGAGTTTTTCAATTGCTATTTTTGAATCTTCTTTTATTTTGTCATCAACAATGATGGCACCAAGTAATAATTGTTCATTAACAAAATAAAGAGCGGTTTTACCTTCTTCTATATAACCTACAATTTCATTTTTTAATGTATTTTTTATATTTAGTTCACCTAAATATGATTCAGAACAACCATATACCTTTTTACCTAATATTTCGCCATAAACGCCTCGACCAATTAATGATTTAAAGTTATCTACATTATCTAACAAGGCATTATTATTTTCACAATATGTAACAATAGCTTTTGCGAGTGGATGTTCACTTTTAGATTCTAATGAATAAGCTATTTTTAATAATTCACATTCATCTACATTATTATTAGGGATTATTTTATCCACATATGGTTTACCCATTGTAATTGTGCCTGTTTTATCTAAGGCAATAATTTGTATTTTTCCACATTCTTCTAATGTTGTGGCCGATTTGAACAATATTCCCCTTTTTGCTCCTAGTCCACTAGCAACCATAATCGCTACTGGAGTAGCTAGTCCAAGCGCACATGGACAAGAAATCACTAAAACTGATATCGCTTTATTAATTGAATAAGACAATAATGATTGCTCAATATTGTTTTGCTCAATAAAGTTATTACCAAGCAAAATCCAGCACACAAACACGATGATTGAAATTATAATGACGGTCGGAACAAAAACCGCTGATACTTTGTCCGCAACACGAGATATTTTTGTTTTTGTTCCACTCGCAGTCTCAACCATTTTAATAATTTGATTTAGGGTTGTTTCTTCGCCAACTTTATTAGCTTTACAAGTTAATGCTCCATATAAATTTATTGTTCCAGTTTTGACATAGTCACCTTCTTTTTTATCTATTGGAATAGGTTCTCCACTTAATGATGATTCATCAACACTGGATAGTCCGTTTATAATAGTTCCATCCGCAGGAAAATATTCTCCTGGCTTAACTAGAAACAAATCTCCGACTTTAAGTTCATTACTATTTATAGTTATTTCTTTTCCGTTTTCTAATTTGTGGGCAGTTTTTGGCGCTAATTCAAGTAAACCTTTAATTGCATTCGTGGTTTTTCCTTTTGAAATTGATTCAAGAGTTTTTCCAATTGTAATTAACGATGGAACCATTCCGGCGGTTTCAAATGATAAATTCATTGATAGGTGCATCAGATAATTTGAATTTTCTTTGTTTACACACATCAATATAAAAATAACGAGTGAATATATATACGAAACTCCCGTACCAAGCATCACTAATGTATCCATATTAGGTCCACCATGGAAAAGAGCTTTTGAGCCACTGACAAAAAACTTATTATTTATTGCAATTATTAAGCTTGAGAAAATTAGTTCTAGTGTTGCTAAAAGTATTAAATTTTTATCAAGATTAAAAATAGGCCAATTTAACATATAGCCCATTGCTAAATAAAATAGTGGTATTAATAAAATTAAAGAAGAAACTAGCCGAAATATTAATTGTTTAGTTTCTTTATCATTATTTTTACTCAATATATTTTTAGAATCATCAACATAAGCATTATATCCAGCTTTTTTAACAGCTTTTATAATTTGAGAAGTGCTCAAACTATCTTCATAACTTACTTCCATAGAATTAGTTAATAAATTAACAGTGCACGAATTAACGCCATGTAAGGAATTAACAGCATTTTCAACATGAGCTTTACAACTAGCGCAGCTCATCGATTCAACCTTAAATTTATTAGTTTTGATCATTTTAGTTTTTCCAAAAGAAACATCAATTCATCGAACACTGTTTCTTTATTATTTTTAATATCTTCTTTAACACATGTTTCTAAATGATTTTTTAATATCATATTTGAGACTTTTTCTAGCGCACTAGAGCACGCTGAAAGTTGAATTAAAATATCTCCACAATATCTATTATCATCTATCATTTTGTTGATCCCATTTAATTGACCTATAATTCTATTGATCCTATTTTTTAATTTTTTGATTTCAATCTCTTCTCTTGGAATCATTTTGTGTCTTTGACAATTTGGGCATATTTCTTTTTCTTTCATAATTCTTTTAATACCCTCCTGGGGTATATTTAGTATAACTTTTTTATATCCAAATTCAACTAGGACACTTTTTAATTAAAAAATCATATTAAATTATTTATAATAATATTCGTTCGGTATTTTGCTGAATTTAGTGAGGAAGTCACATGAAAAAAGAAAATCTATTTGTTGAAAAGCCAACTGATATTAGCTTTGAAACAGTCTCAATAAACGACACTATCAGTGCTTTAAATACTGATATTGAAAATGGTTTAAGTAGCGAAGAAGCTCAAAAGCGTCTTGAAAAATATGGACCTAATAAATTAGAAGAAAAGAAGAAAAAATCATGGATTAGGATTTTCTTTGAACAAATGAACAATCCAATGATATTTGTTTTGTTTGCCGCTATTGCAATAACGATTGGCGTTTCCATTTATGAAACTGTTAAAGCGGTAGAAGAAGGTTTTACCGGTAACTTTTTCCTTAAGAAGGGTGACTGGCCAGATGTCATTATTATTTTAGCGGTCGTGATTCTTAATTCCATTATCGGAACTGTTCAAGAAATCAAAGCCCAAACATCTTTGGATGCTCTTAAAAAAATGTCATCCCCTGAGACAACTGTTATTCGTGATGGTAAACGCTTTAAAGTTAAATCAGAGCAACTTGTCATCGGTGATGTTGTCATTTTAGAAGAAGGAGACACTATTGGAGCGGATCTTCGTCTTGTTGAAGCTGTTAATTTAAAATGTAATGAATCATCGTTAACTGGTGAATCAGTTCCTGTTGAAAAAGATAGTTCGATTGTTTTTTCTAATGATGTCGCACTCGGCGACAAAGTCAATATGGCGTTTATGTCCACTCCTGTCAGTTATGGTAGAGGCAAAGGTGTTGTTGCCTCAACTGGAATGAATACTCAAATTGGAAAAATAGCTACGGCACTAGATAATGAAGAAGATAGTGACACTCCACTTCAAAAAGTTCTTGCTAAATTGTCTAAGGCTCTCGGCTTTCTCACATTATTAGTTGTTATATTAACATTAATAATCGATATCGTATGGATTTTTGTCCATAATACTCAATCTGATGTTGAACAATGGATTGAGGCTGTCTTAGGCGCTATCGCGTTAGCAGTCGCAGCTATTCCTGAAGGCTTAGCAGCAGTCGTCACAATCGTTCTTTCTATTGGTGTTCAACGTATGGTTAAAGTTAACACCATTGTTAAAAAACTTCCTTCTGTTGAAACTTTAGGTGCTGTTTCAGTTGTTTGTTCAGATAAAACTGGAACACTAACTCAAAACAAAATGACTGTTTTAGAAGCATACGCTAACGGGAAAATCTATACAAAAGATGAATTTAATAAGGATAATAAAGACGAAACTTTAAAGTTGCTTGCTAAAGGAATGTCGTTATGTTCTAATGCGACTGTCGATGAAGGATTATTTGGTGATCCTACTGAAATCGCTCTTGTCGCTTTTGCAAATGAATTTGACATGCATAAAAAAGACCTCGAATCATCCTCACCACGAATAGATGAACTACCATTTGATTCTGTTCGTAAGATGATGTCAACAAAGCATCGTGTCTATGCAAGTCCTGAAACTATTACATACACAAAAGGTGCTCTGGATTCTATTTTAGCTAATACCTCATATATATTAGAGAACGACAAATTAGTCAAAATTACTAAAAATGATATTGATAAGATATATGAAATAAATTCTCAATTTTCTTCTAAAGCTTTACGTGTTCTTGCTTTAGCCTATTCTAAAAAAGCTACTATCGATGAAAAAGATTTAGTCTTTGTCGGATTAGTGGCAATGATTGACCCAGCTCGAAAAGAAGCTAAACCAGCAGTCAGTAAATTTAAAGAAGCTGGAATTACAACTATTATGATTACTGGAGATCATAAAGATACAGCCTTTGCAATTGCTAAAGATTTAGGAATCGCTGATAGTATTGAGCAATGTGTAATGGGTAAAGATATTGACTCATTAAGTGAAGAAGAACTTTGTCAATTAGTTAAAAAGACACGAGTTTTTGCCCGTGTATCTCCAGAAAATAAGACCGCTATTGTAAAAGCATTCCAAGCCAATGGAAATATATGTGCCATGACAGGAGATGGAGTAAATGACGCTCCTTCATTAAAAGCAGCAGATATTGGTATTGCCATGGGTATCACTGGCACTGATGTTGCCAAAGGTGCTGCAGATATGGTTTTAACGGATGATAATTTTGCAAGTATCGAAAAAGCTGTTGAAGAAGGGCGTAGCATATACACAAACATCAAAAAGACAGTCCTATTCTTATTATCCAGTAATATTGCTGAAGTTCTTGTCATGATGATTGTTATTTGCATTGGTTTTAAGACGCCATTTATAGCTATTCATTTACTTTGGATTAACCTGATAACTGATAGTCTTCCTGCTATCGCTTTAGGAATGGATCCAAAAGATGATGACATAATGAAGAGAAAACCTCGTAATCCAAGTGAAGGTATTTTCTCAAATGGTGGTCTTCGCGATACTCTTTTACATGGTGTATTTATTACTATTGCTGTCCTTATTGCATATATGTCTGGATACCTACTAAATGGCTATACAACTTATGATGCAATAGCAAAATGTGGTGATGAAAATGTCATTCATTTAGCTCAAACAATGGCGTTTACCTCATTAGCCTTTGCTGAATTATTCCATATGGTTGGTATGTCAAATACCGAAAAATCATTCGTGATGGTCTTTAAAAATAAAAACTGGATGATGCTTTTAGCGTTCATTTTAGGTGTTGCTCTTCAATTACTCGTTATTGAAGTTCCATTTATGAGAGATATTTTCTCAACTGCTGATTTAAGTGATAGTAATTTCAGTGGCTATGAATGGCTTGTGACCGCTATATCATCTGTTGTTCCTTTAATTGCTCATGAAATAATTGTCTTAATTAAATGGATCAATAAACGTCTCCATAAAAACAAAGAGATTATTAATCAATAAGACACTATATTCGATAAGTAAAAAAATATTGAAAAATAAATAGCGTTATTTTAATATATTAACGCTGTCTTGCCGTTGTAGCTCAATCCGGCAGAGCAACTGAATCGTAATCAGTAGGTTGGGGGTTCAATTCCCTTCGACGGCACCACGAAATTACCAGCTATGGATGTTTAGCTCAGCTGGGAGAGCATCTGTTTGACGTACAGAAGGTCACAGGTTCGAGCCCTGTAGCATCCACCATTGAGCGCTTACTCTAGATGGATTCTAGAGTTTTTTTATTGTTTTTTTACTTAAAATTAATTTATAATTTCATTTGGATTATTTATTCGGAGGTTGATTTATGAATAAATCTAAATTACACAAGGGTGTTATTATTTCGGAAATAATTGCTATTATTGCTGCGATTGTTGTTTACGCCTGTGCTATCACTTTAATTGTCCAATATTTGACCGATTTAGCAAATAGTAGCTATGCATCTTATATATCAGCATGGTTTAATTCCTTACAATTCAAAAGTGGTTTTGACACCAATATTGTATTAATTACTTGCATTACTTCATTATGTTGTTTTGTACTTGGTCTATTATCTTTAATCTTTGGTGTTAAAGCTCGTCGCTTTGTTGGAATTTGGTATTTTATTCAAATGGACTTTGTTGGAGGCGCTGTCGGATTAGGTTTATCCTTACTCTTCCCTTTATTAGCTATAACAAAATTAAATGCCGAATTTAAATATTATGGATTCTTATTATTTGCCTTTGTCTTTGCGGTTATATCTCTTATTTTCTTAGTGCTTCAATTCGTGCTATTTTTACTTGAATGTAAAGAAATTAAAAATAGTCGTACTAGTAATGTAGAAGTAAGCACAAATGAAGTAAATGATTTAGATAACAACGATTCTACAGATATAAGTAATGTTGAATCATCTACCAGTGTGACTGAAGAAGTACCTGTTATTGCTAGTGAAGAAAATGCTGAGTCTAACAAAGAATCAACTCCTGAAGAAGAAAAAGTGGAAGAAAAAGTTAACCCAAAGACTAAAAAAGAGGATAACGTAACTAAAAAATCTTCACAAACTAGTAAGGAAAAATCTAAAAAAACTTCTACTAGTATAACTGATGAAAACACTAAAAAAGTTGACAATAAGGTTAATAATGACAAAACCGCTGTCAAACCTTCAGGCAAGGTTTATCACATATCTCAACACCCATCTACTAATAAATGGCAAGTTAAACTTGCTAAGGGTGAAAAAGCTTTAAAATTATTTGATACTCAAGCAGAAGCAATTAATTACGCGAAAGAAATTGCTGCAAATCAAGGTGGATCTATTCGAGTTCATTCTCGTGAAGGTAAGATTCGAAAAGCTTAATTTTCGGATTTTTGTAATTAGAATATGAAAAATGTATTAAGAACATTAATTTTATCATCAATTAGTGTTCTTTTACTTTCTGGCTGTAATGGTCTAAACAATAATGATGTTATTGAAGATATGACTCCGACATCTATTTCTATTTCCAAAGAATCCATTGATTTAAATGTGAATCAAACTGTCTATATAACTGCAACACTATTTAATGAAAACAATTATCGCTGTGATGGACTAGTTGTATCTTGGACAATTGCTGATGATACAGTTGCAAGCATTGTTTCTTCGTATAATGGCTCAGTTTGCGATGTGAGTGCTAAAAGCATTGGACAAACTTCTCTTAAGGCTAGTTATGGAAATTTATCTATTACGTGTTTGATTAATGTTGTTAGTGAATATGTTCCAGAACAAAAATCTCTTTCATATACATATGATGATTATATTAAAAACAATGTTTATAATCTTTCCTCTTCACCTAGTCTAAATAAAACAAACCTCCTTATTATTCCTGTCTGGTTTACTGATTCCAGCGATTATATAAATGTATCGCAAGGAAAAGAGAATGTTCGAAATGATATCATCAAGGCTTATTTAGGTAGCGAAGTTGAAACTGGTTGGCACTCCGTTAAAACTTATTATGAAAGTGAATCAAGAGGTAAGCTTTCGTTTAATGGTGTTGTATCTGACTGGTATGAATGTGGTTATAAATCTACTGCCTTTTACTCAGAAACTAGTGGTGGAAAGAATACCGTGTCTTTAGTTAGTAAAGCTGTGAATTGGTATAAGAATACATACAATGTTTCTAATTTAAGTGAATTTGATTGCAATAAAGATGGATATTTAGATGGCGTCATGCTTATTTATGGTGCGCCAGATAGTAATTCTTATAATATATACACTAATGAAAATATGTGGGCGTATTGCTATTGGCTTCAAAATGGTGACGCGAATGTCTCTAACCCAGTACCAAACGCATTTTTCTGGGCTAGTTATGATTTTATGTATTCATCAATTAGCGCTTTTAAAAGAACGTTAAACTCAACTTATGGTGGTGGCGATAATAGTTATTGTAATGTTGACGCTCATACATTTATTCATGAAATGGGACATGTTTTCGGATTAGAAGATTATTATGATTATTCAGGTCAATATTATCCCGCTGGTGGTTTTTCAATGCAGGATTGTAATGTTGGCTCTCATGATCCTTATTCTCGTCTTGCTTTAGGTTGGGAAAAAGTATACGTTCCAACTAAAACATCTAAATTACGCATCAATCCATTTGAAAAAAGTGGTGACTTAATTTTATTAAGTAATCATAACGAATCTATTACATCTCCATTTGATGAATATATCTTAGTTGAACTTTATTCTCCTCTTGGACTAAATGAATTCGATTGTAAACATTTATATAATTCTTATGGCCCTCAAGGTCCTAATGAATATGGCATTAGAATATGGCATATCGATGCTAGACTACTTTATTTTACTAATCCTAATTCAGAATATCCTAGTGAAACAAAAGTTACAACTGAACCTCTTAGTGGTAAATATTATACTCATATGATGTCAAATACATATTATTCTAAGAATACTGATTCTAGTTATTATTCACCATTAGGAAGTAGATACGCTAATTACAACATATTGCAATTAATACGCGCTGATGGTGGAACTTATAAATCAGAAAATTATTTGTCTTCAAGTTCATTATTTATAGATGAAACATTTTCAATGAATACTAATACTTACAATAAACAGTTTGTTAATAGCACCAAGCTTAACGATAAATCAACTTTAGGTTGGACATTATCATTTTCTAATGTGTCTTCTTCTGGTGCTGATGTCACTATCACTAAACTATAAAATTTGTGATATATTTATAAACAGTTGTATCCGTAGTTTAGTGGTAGAACTTTAGCTTCCCAAGCTAACTGTGTGGGTTCGATTCCCATCGGATGCTCCATATTTCATAAATTGGATTGATACGATAACTGTCAGTCCTTTTTTATTCGATTTTATCGATGTTTTTTTATTTT
>CAVIPP010000026.1:0-16409 GCA_963644615.1 Oscillospiraceae bacterium | reverse complement strand
TAACATGAATCCAAAAATCAAAAGGTAGAAACAAATAACGGGATAATGACACAAATATTTAATGATTTTATTAAAATTTTTATTTACTAAAGTAAATAAAGAAATTACGAAAATCATGAAAACGGTTTCAATAATTTATCTTGATAAAAAAATTAATTGTTATTGGTCAACTCTTGTTTCAAGTTTTATAATTCGCTTTGAATGATTGGACTTCGAAATTATCTCTTTATCGAGTTTTCTAAATTTATTATTGATAATGTTGTTTGCGTTTTTCTCAAGAGTTTCGGCAAGAGTCACACTATTAATTGAGGCGTATTCTTCTTTGTGAATTCGAGGTGCAAAATCAAAATAGACAGGATATTTTCTTAAATAATTTGAAATATTTAAAATGCGAAATGTTCCATAAAGTGTCGCAGGAATTATATCAACTTTAGCCATATATGAAGTTTTTACAGTCCCCGGTTTATATTCGAGTACATTACCGGCTGGGTTTTTGTTTCTTTTTCCTTCAAGGAAGATGACGACATTTGGTTGATTAATTTCTTTAGCAGTCTTCACTATTTCTTTGATTGTATCGACTTGATTCATGAGATTATGACGATCAATAAATATACCACCAATCGATTTAAGAGCAGCGCCTACGAAAGGATAATGTGCAATTTCTTTTTTAGCGACAAAGCAAATAGGTTTTTTGCTCATTGCTATATAAAAAAGTGGATCTATATCCGCCATATGGTTTGATAAAATGATACATTTTTCTTCATTGTCGCGGTAATTATTCCATCCAGTTACATGATAGGAAATATGCCACAATTTAAATAAAATAAGCACTTCTTTTCTTAAACGAGCGTATCTAAGTGAAATATCATATTTTTCAGGATGGGCGATATATTTTCTAATATAGAACAAATGATAAAAAATCATGATTGGTCCAAAAGTGAAGACGATATATAAGTATTGAAAGAATTTTCTAATTTTTGACATAACTAACCTAATATTTAAATATTTTACATGATAAAGGGAATATCATCGTATGTTTTGTATATATTTTATGAGATGATTTATCGCCTTTGATATATTGTTCTATTTCGTGATCAAAATCATAATAGATTGTTTCTTTATATGGATTTATCGCAATAAGATAGTCATCGATTGTCTTGTCTTCATCTTTTAAATTAATAAAGATTGATGAATTATATTCATTAATAGAGACAACTTTTTTGAGTTCTTCGACTGAGCTAATTTCAAAATATTTGATATCTCTTCTTTGCTTAACATAATTCATAAACGATAGAGCAATTTCGTAGCGGTTATCTAAAGTGTCATAATCAAAACAATTATATTTGTCTCCCATATTATATGTATTATGTTCACCGTATTTAGATAAGCCAATTTCTTGACCAGCATGAATAAATGGAATTCCAAATGATAATAGGAGAGTTTTATTGAATAATTTAATTAATTGAAGAATTTCTTTTTCAGAATATTCAGTCGAATTTTCGATTACATCATATAGTGTCGCATTGTCGTGACACTCCACATAATTAAGAGATTGATTTAAACTTATAAAACACGCAGGTCGATTAATATCAAGTGTTGAACCCAAAAGTGCATATTTAAAATCATCTTTGTGATGATAGTTAGATAATAAATAGCCATTATCATCTAGTTTAGAAGTTGAACCACTACCACGGACAAAGTTTCGATATTTATCATTAAAGAAAGCGTAATCAGGTAAAAGTGAAGCATTATCCATATTTGCTAAAAGAGTGCCATCACTACATCTATCCATCATATTCCAACCTTCGCCATATAACATTATATCTTTATTGATGCTTTTTAATGTTTTTGCTATTAGATTCATTGTTTTTATATCGATTAGTCCCATTAAATCGAAACGAAAGCCATCAACCCCAAACGTTTTAGTTAGGTAGGTAAGCGAATCTACAATTAATTTTCGAGTCATTATTCTTTCACTAGCTAAATCATTCCCACAATAAGTATGGTCAATAAAATTTCCGTTTTCATCGTGTCTAAAAAAATAATTTGGAGTTATTTTATTTAAAATAGATGTTTTAGCTTCATAGACATGATTATAGACAACATCTAAATTCACTCTAATTCCTCTTTTATGAAATTCATTAACTAGCTTCTTAAATTCATATATTCTCGCATATGGATCATCTGGGTTAGTTGAATAACTTCCTTCGAGAATAAAATAATGAAGCGGATCATATCCCCAGTTATATGTTTTTTCAGGGCAATTTTCATCGATTGTGGCGATTTTTTGGACTGGTTGAAGTTGAATGTGACTTATTCCGAGAAAAGAGATATAGTCAATTCCAGCTGGGTTATTATTTTTTGTGACTTTACCGGATTCCACTAAACCTAAGAATTTACCTTTATTTATGATGTTAGAGTTTTTGTGGATAGTAAAATCTCGAACATTAAGTTCATAAATGATGGCATCGACATAATTATTTAATTTTGGTAGATAATCCTTATATGTATCAATATCGATTTTATCTAAAGAGATAACCGCTGACATTTTTGCGTTTCTATTCGCACTTTTTGCGTAGGGATCGATTACTTCAACGTTTGTGCCATTAATATAGACAATATATGAATAAAGTAATCCATCATTATCACCAATTAACGATGTTCGATAGACACCATTTTCACATCGATTCATTTTTATGAGTAGTTTATTTCCATTATCAATATATTTTAAATAGACGTCACTAGAGAGTGGTGCCCATAAGGCAAAATCAGTTTTTTCTTTTGTGTAAGTTGCGCCTAAGTCATCTCCTAAATAGGTGAAGGCTTCATCAAAACCATCAAAATCAACAGCTTTTGAAACATCTAGATGAATGTTATTAAAATTATCAGACACTAATAAATAATCGTGACCAAGTTCAAAAAAATCATTGATACGATATTTAAGTAAATATTTGTCTTCAATTTTATGTGATTCATATAGAGAAATAGAAAGAGGATATTTATTGTCTTTAAGTAAAGAAAAATTAAAATTATTTACATCGCTTTTACACTTTAGTGTAACATGTATTTCATACCATGAAATTAATTCAACTTTTAAAACCCTATTTTCCATTTTTAAATGCGCTTGTAGATTATTTACTATTCACTATCAGAATCAGTAGATGTAGTTTCTTGACTACCTAGGGTAGCAGTTTCGTCACTATTATCTAGAAAATCTTTTTTGATTACTTTGCACCCTTTTGCGTCCCCGTTAAGTTCGACATAACCTTCTTTTTGAAGTCTTCCGAATAGTCTTCCAGCTTTTGGGAAACCAACTCCATAAGAACGTTGAATATAACTTATTGAACAAAATTGTTTGTGCATAATATCTTCTTTTATAATTTCATATAATTTTTCTTCTGCGATATCTTTGTCAACTTTAGTGACTTCAGCTAGTGATTCTTCTGCCATTTTTTCTTCTTCATGATCTTTTAAGTCTAAAAATTTAGGATCGTAATTTGGTCCTCTTTGTTTTTTAATAAAATTGATGACATCCATAATTTCCACTGATGAACAAAATGCGCCTTGAACACGTGGTTTTAAACCTCGTGATATAACCGGAGAGTCCACAATCATATCTCCGTTAGGAAGTAGTTTTTCAGCACCGGCTTCTCCTAGAATAACTATGGAATCAACCTGGGAATTAACCATCAAAGCAACTCTAGTTGAAATATTGGCTTTTAAAACACCATCGATAACGTCCACGGATGGTCTTTGAGTAGCGAGCAATAAGTGAATACCAGCCGCTCTTGCTTTTTGAGCAATTCTATGAATTGGTTCTCTAATTTCTTTGCATTGTTCATTTAAATCAGCGTATTCATCGACGACACAAATAATGTAAGGAATTTTAGCAAGTCCCTTTTCAGACATTATTTCGTTATAGTCTTTAATGTCACTAACACCTTCTTTAGCGAGTAATTCATATCGATATTCCATTTCATCGACAAGTTTTTTGAAGGCAACATATGCTTCTTTAGCTTCGCTAATATTTGGACAAAGTAGATGTGGGACATCTTTATAACGAGCCATTTCAACTTTCTTAGGATCAATTAAGACTAAACGAAGTTCTTCGGGTCTATTTCGCATAAGTAAAGTAATAATAAGTGAGTGAATGAATACTGATTTACCACTTCCAGTTGTACCAGCGACCATCATATGTGGGAATTTTGTAAAATCAGCGTAGATTATGTCACCAGTAATATTTTTACCAAAGACCACTAGAGTGCGCGTCTTTTCGTTTACTGGAGGTAGTTTCTCTAAACATTCACGTAATCCGACGATCGTTCTAATTTCGTTTTCCATTTCAATACCAGAAGTTGATTTACCGATGACAACTTTTTCAAACCTAATTTGAACCCCTCCAAGTCTAATTGAAAAGTCGTTAAGATATTTTTCAATGATTGAGATTGATTTATCAGAATTCATCTCTAAATCAAATCTAGTTACACTAGGACCAACAGTATATCCAGTCACTTTAGCGCCTAAATTGAGTGAAGTTAGTACATTATTAAGTTGTTCGACTCTATTTTTGCAACTTTCTTCATTTTCAAGTGAATCAGAATCTTTTTCTCTAAGTTTAAGTAAATTAAGAGAAGGTAAAACATAAGGAAGAAGAGGACGTGGTTTTTGTTCTATGATTACTTCTTTAACGTCTTCAATTTTATTTTCTACAGGAATATCGATAACATCGTTAATTTCGTTATCAATTGTCTTAATCGTTTCTTCATTTGTTTCATTATTAATGTTCTTAGTAATATCTACTTCGCTATCATTAGCTTGTTGAGTATTATCATCTTCGTTCGTGCTCACTATATTTTCATCAGCAATGTTTTCTGGATTTTTGATATATGAGTCAAAGTTTGAAAAATAGCCAAATGTTGCCACTCTTGGTTTAAGTGAGCCATCTGGATTATTTTGATTTAATAGTTTATCTGAATCTAAATCACTTGAGAAATGTGCTTTTTGTAAACCATGTGAATCGTTAAATAAATTAATTTGATCAATTTCTTCTTTCTTGTTATTGCTCTCATCAATATTGATGTTCTCTTCGATTGAATTTAGTGAAGTTATTTCTTCTTTAGAAAATTCTTCGACGACATTATTATGCGTCTCCTCGGTAGATGAAATATCAATTACACTTTCATTAAGTGGTTGATCATTTTCTATTTTATTTTCTTCACTAGATTTTTGTTTTTTGATTTTATCAACAATATTTTTAAATAGACGTCTTAGTTGAATATTAAAGACAAGGCAAACACCAATAACCATCATAATAATGCATATTGATGTTGTACCCACTGGGGTAAAGGCAGAATTCATCATGCCAGCAAAAAAGAAGCCTAAAAAGCCTCCCCCGAGAGCGCTATTAGTGATGATAAACCCACCATTAGAGTGAAAATTAGCGATTGTATCGTTATTTATATCACTAACTTGCATAAAATAATGAATGGCTGAATCAATTTCTAGATAGTGTTTAATAATTGTGCCATCAGCGAGAGTTTCTGTTTCTAAGTTTAAATAAAATGGTTGATCATTAATTAAATATTTCGAATGAGCAAGCACTCCACCAGTTTCAATTGATGAAACATTTGTAAGTAAAAAATTAGTGCACATTATCGAAACAAAAATGACGATAATAAATAGTCCAAATAAAGATACGCCTAGACCAGTTTTAGCTATTTTTTTATAAATCATGACATAAATGCCAACTAAAAATAAGAATGGAATTAAGATCCAAAAACCGATAAAGCCAAATGAAGCAAGTATTCCAGTCGATAACCAACTTAAACCAGTCACATTACTAGAAAGCATAATCAAAAGTGCGAATAGACAAATCGTTAATCCTTTGATAATTCCAACAGCGTTTTTACTTATCTTTATTTTTGGTAATTTCATCGATTTTATTATACACGTATGGGCGCACTTATAAAATAAAATAATCAAAAAAAGCGCAATTATTGCGCTTTAATTAATAATCTTAAGTTATTTTAAGACTTTAACAAATGGAATGATACAAGGAGATTTTCCGCTTAGTCTCCTCACTAATCTAAATATTGTTTCGTTGATATTATTTTCAATTGTTGATTCGTGAAGTGAAGTGGATTTATCGTTTAGAGCTTGACTTATAACAACGTTTAAAGTTTTTGTTATTTCTTTCGAGATTTGTTCAGAATCTTTTAAATAAATAAATCCTCTCATTTGAATATCTGGACCAGCGATAATTTTACGTTTTTCGTTTGATAAAGTGACCGCTAAAATGATGACACCATCATCAGAAAAACGTTGTCTTTCATTAATGACATCATTTGAAACATCGCCAATTCCTTTTCCGTCGACTAAGATGTCTCCACTTAAGGCAACATTATGTACTATTTTGGCTTTTTTATCGATATATTCAAAGGCGTCACCATTGTCTATTACAAATATATTTGTAAAATTAAGACCAACTCCCATATTTAAGGCAACTTTTGCATTCGCATATAATTCTCTAAGAGTCCCATAAACTGGAATGTAAAATTTAGGTCTAAGAAGAGCGATGACTGTCTTTAAATCTTCTTCACTAGCGTGCATTCTGATGAATTCATTTTTACGGAAAGTGACAACTTTTGCATTCGCTTTATATAATTCGTTAATTGCTTCTCCAGATGCAATTTCAGTTTCATTTGTGTGTGTTAAAGCGACAATAAAAGTATCGGTGGAATTTAGTGCAAAACGTTTGTCTTTATTTTCTCCTGAAGCGAGCAAGGATATTTTGTGATATAGTCTTTCTCCCCAACCAATGACGAGAACGACAATGTCTTTTGAAGAAACTCTATTGATTTCATCAATAGGTAGAACAGCATTTGTTGGAATATTTTTATATGATGCATGTAGATGAGCGTATCTATCGTAGACTTCTTTTGATTCTTGATCATAAGGAATTAATTTTCGACCCTTTTTAATTGCATACGCCATTATTTTGGTGATGTTATATAAATCCGGAACTCCTAAAGCAACAAATATTCTTCCTTGAGCTTCTTTAAAAGCGTTTTCGACTAATGGAAGTAATTTATATCTTGGATTAGAATAGCCTTGATTCGTTGAATATCTAGATTCAGTTAATAATACTAGAGTTGTTTCTTCGGACAATTTTCCTAAGGTTTTGCCGTCGTGAAGGAAGTCTTCATCAGCGTTATTGTCAATGACAAATGATTCGAGCAATACAATGTTACCTTCGTTAGTGTGAATACTTACTCCACTAGAGTGAGACATTGATGAACATGTTGCAAAAAAGTTGATACGGTGTCCACTTATAATGACCTCGTCAGTGGATTTAACTACTTGGAAATTGATATTTAAATTGATTTTATTATGTTCACAGAAACTCTTTATAACTTCCTTAGTCACATCTGAGCAATATACAGGTGCAGGTACTTTTTGATATATATATGGTAGTCCACCCAGATTAGTGTCAAATCCGTGTGTAATGATATAGGCTTTAACTTTGTCTTTTCGTTCAACTAAATATGAAAAATTAGCGATGACATAGTCGATTCCTGGGCGAGTTATATCTGGGGTCTTTTCACCACATTCTAAAACAAAGATGTCGTCATTAATTTCGACTAGAGTCATCTTTTTGTTGAATTCATCTTGACCACCAAGACAAATAATGCGGATTTTATCTAACATATCTACTCCTATATAAAAAATGAATTATTTTAAAATGTCTTTTGTTGCGACTATATTGCTATTTGTACCTAAGACTGAATAAATGAGTACATCTCCAATATGAACTGGAGGAATTGCTATATATTTATTAATCTCTTCCATAGCTTTAAAAATTAATTCTTTTGGAAGAGGCTTATCAGTTTTCACTGGTAGTCTATCACAAATCTCTGAATTAATTTTAACAGTTGATGTTAATGTTCTAGTTGGATGAGTGAGTTCCTCAATCGCGTATTTAGCGCCTCGAGGACAAAAATTTCCAGTAACGTTATTATTATCATCAACTTTTAAATGACATCCACGAGGACAAATTATACAAATGAGTTCTTTCATTATTTTCTTTCCTCCACATAGACGAATATTTTGTCATTTTCTTCATTAAATAAATTTTTATCTAGTTTAACTATTTCCATTTCAGAAGGTATAATTGCGCCTTTATATATTTTCTTAACAACTCTATCTCCTTCAGAAATAACTAGATTAATATCTTTAAAAGGATGAGCGACTCTAAATTTGAAAATCAATTTATCATCACTTTCATCAATAAATATTCTTTGAGGGACGACGTAATTCACGCCATCTTTTGCGATGACATCATATTTATGACCTTTATGAGTCAGTTGATTATTTAAATATAGATAGGCACCTCTTGCGGCTTCTCTAGCTTCGCTGACAACATAGTCAACTAAGTCATGAACGTGAAGAACGTTTCCACAAGTAAATAAACCATTAATTTCTGTCTCTAGGTGATCACTGACGAGCGCACCTCTAGTTTTTGAAAAATCAATTCCTAATTTAGAAATTAAATCAACATTAGGAATAAGTCCAACTGAAAGAAGTAATGCATCGACATCAAATTCAATTTCACTACCTTCAATAAAATTGAATTTTTCATCAACTTTTGAAATTATGACTTTTTCAAGATGTCCTTTTGGACCAATAACTTGTTTGACGGTGTGAGATAAATATAGAGGAATATTGTAGTCTTTTAAGCATTGAACAATATTTCTATTTAGTCCAGCACTATATGGATTAAGTTCCGCTACTCCGAGCACTTTTGCGCCTTCAAGCGTCATTCTTCGTGCCATAATTAGTCCAATATCACCACTACCGAGAATAAAGACACGTTTACCGACTAATTGGCCATATATATTTAAATATAATTGAGCTTGACCAGCTGTATATACTCCGCTTGGTCTATCCCCAGGAATTTGGATGGCTCCAGAATTTCTTTCATAACATCCAGTTGTTAATATGATAGCTTTTGCTTTGACGTTGACAAATCCTTCTATTTCATTCGAATAAGAAACTATTTTATCTTTTGAAATATTTGTAACGTTTGTGTTGAGTCGATAATCGATTCCTTTTTCATTTACTTCTTTAGCAAATCTTGACATGAACTCAGGACCAGTTAATTCTTCTTTGAATTCTTGTAGACCAAAACCATTATGAATGCACTGATTCAAGATTCCACCTAAATAATCATTCTTTTCAAGAATGAGAATATCTTTAATACCTAAATTATATGCTTCAATAGCAGCAGACATACCTGCGGAACCACCACCGATAATAACTAATTCTCGTTCAATCATTTTGTGTCCCCCTTAGTGAAATAATGGGCAATATATGATTCGTCTTTATCTAATAAAACATCAGTCTTCTTCATTTTGTAATTTTGAGCAATTAAAGATAAGACGAGAGGTTGACAGAAGCCACCTTGGCATTTACCAAAACCTGCTCTTGTTCTTTTCTTGACTGCTTTAATTGTTTTCGGAGGAACACTTCGAGAAAATTCATCTAATATTTCTCCAAGGGTAACTTTTTCACAATTGCAGATGATTCTTCCATATTCAGGATGTTTTTTAATGAGTTCATTTTTTTCAGTCACATTCATCTTAGCAGGAACATAACGTTTTCGAACAATTGGGTTATAGTTATCTTTCTTGATTAATTTAATTTCTTTAGAAATAAAATTATTAACTAAATATTTTGCAATCGCAGGAGAAGAGGCTAATCCAGGAGATTCAATTCCACTAGCGAGAATAAATCTTGGATTAGATTTTGCGCTCTTAAGAATGAAATCGTGAGTGGATGGAGTTGGTCTAAGTCCACTAAAAGTGCGAATTACTTGGTTAAATGGAATATTACTAACTAATTCTTGAGCTTGTTTACGTACATCGTTTAATGTGAGTTTATCAGTTGATAAATCTTCTTTATTATCGACAAATTCACTCGATGGCCCAACAATAAAATTTCCACTTGTTGTTGGTGAAATTAGTATGCCTTTTCCCTTTTCACTTGGAAGAGGGAAAATCGTGTGATTTACAAGCATACTTCCATAATGATCAAGAACGAAATATTCGCCTTTTCTTGGATTTACTTTATAGTCAATATCTTCGATCATGGCGTGGATTTTATCACTATAAACTCCAGCAGCGTCAACAACAATTTTACTTTCATAAGTATTCTTATTTGTTTTCACAGCAAAATAAGTTTTGTTATCTATGATATCGATTACTTCTTCACCTAATAGAAGTTTAACACCATTATCGACAGCGTTTTCCATCGCATGGACAACTAAAGTGAAAGGATTAACTATTCCTGCGGTTGGTGCTAGCAAAGCTCCTTTCACATTAGGGGATAGATTTGGTTCTAATTTAAGAACTTCTTCCTTTGATAACAATTTAACATCAACGCCATTTTCTTTTGAACGGATGGCTAAATCATTAAGTAAAGGAAGTTGTTCATCATAAATTGCGACTGTTAAAGAACCGATTTGTGAAAAAGATACATCGAGTTCTTCACATAATTTAGGAAATAATTTATTACCTTCGACATTCATTTTGGCTTTAAATGAACCTGGAAGTGGGTCGTATCCAGAATGAACAATTGCGGAATTAGCCATTGATGTAACATTACCGACATCGTTTTCTTTATCGATAACTAAAACATCTAAATCATATTGCGATAATTCTCTGGCTAAAAGTGAACCCACAACACCAGAGCCGATAATAATGATGTCTTTCATAAATTATCTCCTCAAAAATATTTATTTATGTTTTTTATTGTTTTTGAATGGTTTGATTGGTTTTTCAATATAACCTGATGGTTTTTCAACAAATTCACGATGTGAAACTTTGATTTTTCCATGTTCATCAATTTCAGTGACGATAACTTTTAGAGTATCACCGACTTTGACGACATCATCAGCTTTAGCAATAAAGCCCCATCCGAGTCTAGAAACGTGGCAAAGACCTTCAGTGTTTCCAAATAAGGAGACGAACGCTCCATAATCTTCAACGCGGGTTACCTTACCTTCGTAGACTTCACCTAGTTTGGCTTCACGAACGATATTTTCAATCATTTGTTTGGCTTTATTAATCATTTCACGATTCATGTGATAGATGACGACAGTTCCATCATCATCAATATCGATTTGGACATTGTCGCATTGGGCAATAATGTCATTAATGACTTTTCCACCTTGACCGATGACTTCTCTAATCTTATCGACATCGATTTGCATCTTATCAAGTTTTGGAGCGTATTTTGCAACATCTGGACGTGGTTCACTAATTGCTTGAGCCATAACTTCACGAATTTCTGCACGAGCTTTATGAGCTTGAGCAAGAGCATCACGAAGAACTTCTTTGGTAACACCATCAATTTTGATATCCATTTGTAAGGCAGTAATACCTTTAGCAGTACCAGCGACCTTAAAGTCCATATCTCCGAAGTGGTCTTCTAAACCTTGGATATCGGTGAGAATTGTATATTTGGATTTTGGATCATTAAGCGGTCCATTAGCGATTAATCCCATAGCGATACCACTGACCATGCCTTTAATTGGTACACCAGCGGCCATAAGTGACATACAACCAGCACAAATACTGGCTTGAGAAGATGAACCATTTGATTCAACAACTTCACTGACAGTACGAATTGTATATGGGAAATCTGCTTCACTAGGAATGACATAAGAAAGTGCTCTTTCACCTAAGGCACCGTGACCAATTTCTCGACGAGCGAGAACGCCGATTTTACCTGTTGAACCAACGCACCATTGTGGGAAATTGTAGTGATGCATGAATCTCTTCTTTTCGATTGGTGTTAAATCATCAATAATTTGTTCATCGCTTAGTGGTCCTAAAGTTGTCACTGAGATAACTTGAGTTTGTCCACGGGTGAACATTGCACTACCATGAGTTCTTGGAAGTAAATCAACTTGAGCGTTCAATGGACGAATTTCATCGACTTTACGACCATCTGGTCTAATCTTTTCTTCAATAATTAAACGACGAACTTCGTTATGGACGATATCTTCTTGAATTTCGTGAACTCTTTGAACTGTAACTGCTTTATCTTTTTCAGTTTCATATTCTTTAGCAGCATATTCTTCTTCGGTTGCTTTTTCGATATTAGCAATCTTTTCTTCTCTTTCGAGTTTATCAAATGTTGAGACGGCTGCTCTAAGTTCTTTATCAACTTTAGCAACGACTTCCGCTCTTAATTCTTCTGGAATTGTTTTTAATTGAACTTCTCTTTTTGGTTGTCCAACTTCTTTAATGATTTCTTTTTCAAATAAACATAATTTCTTGATTGCTTCATGACCAAACATTAAAGCGTCAAGCATATCTTCTTCACTGACTTCAGCAGCACCCGCTTCGATCATGTTGATATCTTCATATGTACCTGCAACTGTTAAATCAATGTCTGATTTTGCACGCTCTTCAACTGTTGGGTTAATAACAAATTTTCCATCAACTCGACCGACGATAACACCTGCGATAGGTCCATTAAATGGGATATCAGAAATTGAGACCGCTAACGAAGAGGCTAGCATGGCTGTAATTTCTGGGGAATTATCATAGTCGACAGACATGACTTGAGAAACGACTTGAACTTCATTTCTAAATCCATCTGGGAATAAAGGACGCATTGTCCTATCGGTAATTCTACTTGCTAAAATAGCATGTGTACTTGGACGTGATTCACGTCTTAAGAATGATCCTGGAATCTTTCCAGCTGCGTACATTCTTTCTTGGTACTCAACAGATAATGGAAAGAAATCCCAGTCGACTGTATGGTTTGAAATTGTTGCGTTTGAAAGAACACAAGTTTCACCATAACGTACCAATACCGCACCAGCAGTTTGTTTGGCTATTTCACCACATTCAACACTGATTTTGCGGCCTTCGAAATCTAATTCGAATACTTTTTTCATTAATTTTTTTCTCCTTATATAAAACTATTGATAGTTTAACACTAGTGTTAGGAAAAGAATATAAGAAAATAAAAAAATCGCGATGTCCGCGATTTTTGAGTTTGTAGTTTTTAAGTTATTTACGAATTTTAAGGTCGCTAATTAATTTAACATAACCATCGAAGTCGTTTTCTTTTAAGTAGTCGAGTAAACCTCTACGTTTACCAACAAGTACGAATAGACCTCTTCTTCCACTTGCGTCTTTTTTATTGGCTTTTAAGTGGGTGGTTAAATCGTTGATTTGAGCAGTAAGAAGAGCGATTTGGACTTCGACAGAGCCAGTATCTTTCTCGTTTTTACCGTACTTTTTAACGATTTCAGCGGTTCTTTCTTTTGAAAGCATTTTTAATCCTCCTATTAACTTAGCTTATTCCACGATATTCGTCGGATTATTCGAACGCCATAGGATAAGTCGCAAGTAATAAATTAGCATACTAAGTATGAATATACAAGATTTTATTTATTATTTGATAATTACGCTTTATGAAATTGATTTTAGATCTTCTGAAATTTGTATTTTTAATGATTCTATGTCGTTGAATTTAATTTCCTCACGAATAAACTCTAAAAATTCTAAATAGACAGTTTTTCCGTAATCGTTAGAATTATAATTCGGAATGTGAACTTCGATAACATCACTTTTTTCTACATTAACAGTTGGATGAATACCTACATTAGTCAGTGATAAATGAGGAATTCCAGATATATAGATGATTGTTTTATACACTCCTCTTTTTGGAATGACGTAATTATCGGACAACTTAATATTTTCGGTTGGAAAAGAAATGCTTGAACCTAAATGATGACCTTTAACGACTAGACCACTGATTTGATAGTTGTGACCTAGTAAAATATTTGCCATTGAAATATCTCCGCTTTCAATTAAATTTATGATATTTGTTGTCGATATTTTTTGACCATCATGAGTGAGTAAATCAACGATGTGAACATCAAAATATTCCTTTAATAGTGATGAGGTTCCATGCGCGGATTTTCCAAAGCGATAATCTTTGCCAACAAATATTTCTTTGACATTGAGTTTTTTTAATATTTGATTTATAAAATCAAGAGGAGAAAAATTTAAGAAGTTTTTATCAATATTAAGTGACAAAAAATAATCCACTCCTAACTTTGTTGATAAAGCAATTTTATCAATATTAGAAGTTAAAATTTTTTTAGTTTTTTGGTTATCGATATAATTAGAAACTGGTTCAGAAAAAGTTAGTATCCCGATCTTATATTTAGAATGTTTTCGCGCTTCTAAAATAAGTTTTTGATGGCCTATATGAAAACCATCAAAATAGCCTAAACATAGGCAAATTCCTTCTTCAATTGGCTTTATATTTTTATAATCTAAATTAATTGAATTCATCTTAGACCTCTTAGACAAGCGTAGATATCTTTATGATCTTTTTTATATAGCGCAAGCACGCCATAATCATCGATTAATAATACTGTTTCAGCGTTACATTTTAAATGAATATGCATACCATTTTTAACTAGTTTTGATGTTTCTTCATCGACTTTTATTTGCTTAATAAATGGAAGTATTTTTTCAATTGGGACGATATTTTCTTCACTTACATTCTCATCATTAATTGCGTCATTTAAAGAAAATTCTCCTATTTTAGTTCTAGTTAGATTAATTAAATGACCAACACTATTTAGTTTTTGAGCAATTTCTTCTGCTAATGTCCTAATGTAAGTTCCTTTTGAAACTTTTGTGAGAAATGTAATTTTGTCTTGATCAAAAGAGATTAAAGAAAGTTTAAATATTTCAATTTCTCTTTCTTTTCGAGATACCTCTTTCCCTTCTCTAGCGTACTTATAAAGTTCTTTTCCATTAATTTTAATTGCACTATACATAGGAGGTAGTTGACTTCTTTTACCAATTAAAGAAGAAAATACTTCATTAATTTTTTCTTTCGATAAAATCGGCACTTCTTTTGTTAAAATAACTTTACCAGTCTTATCAGCAGTGTCAGTCGCTTCTCCAAGTTTTAAAATTGCTAAATATTCTTTATCTAAATTCTCTAAATATGGAGCGATTTTAGTGGCTTGGTTAATTAAGCAAATAAGAAGCCCATCGGCAAATGGATCGAGAGTGCCAATGTGACCAACTTTCTTAGTATTTAATTTTTTTGAGATTATATTAACTTCATCTCTTGAGGTTAATCCGATTTTTTTATCGAGAAGAATAGCACCACTTTTCATAGCAAAAATTGATGTCTATATTATAATATAAAAGTTATGAATTCATTAAGAGGAATTTTAGGAGCAATCAGAAAAGCCGACCAATGTTTCAATCTAATTCAAGATGGAGACAAGTTGCTTCTTGGTATATCAGGTGGAAAAGATTCCATGGTACTTTTATATTCTTTACTTATATATCAAAAATTTAATGTTGTGAAATTTGATGTTGTTCCTGCTATTATGGATTTAGGCTTCGATGGATTCGACTCAACTGAAATTAAAAAATACGTTGCTTCATTAGGAGTAGAGCTAAAAGTTATCGATGAAAGAATGGTTTATGACGCTCTTGATAAGCATCGTAAAAAAGATAATAAATTACCTTGTTCAATTTGCTCGAGAATGAAAAAAGCCGCGATGAATCAAGTCGCGAAATCTCTTGGATGCAACAAAGTCGCATTTGCCCACCACGCAGACGATGCGATTGAAACTTTGTTTATGAATGAACTTTTCGGCGGTAGAATCGCTACTTTTGAACCAAAAATGAGACTTGAAAGAGCGGATATTACTTTTATTAGACCATTAATCTTAGTTAGGGAAAGTGAAATTATTGCTTGCGTCAAAGAAGAAAATATCCCCGTCTATAAATCCCATTGTCCAAATGATGGCTATACAATGAGACAAGAGATAAAACAGCTTGTCACTTCTATATATAAAAAATATCCAGAAAGCAAAGTTAATCTACTGAATATGTTAACTAATTATTCTAAGAATAAAATCTGGGATGAAAATTTAGAGGAAAAAATAGAAGGTAGTAAATTATCTTTAAAATTAGTGATTACGAGTTTAGATAAATTAATAGAATTAAGAATATATGAAGATATTCCTAATAAAGACGATTATGATACACACTATTTAGTTATGAAAAATAATAAAGTTATCGGTGCTCTCACTTGCCTTGATATTGCTACTTCGACTTATCTAAAAAGCATTAAATTAGTAAATAAATCAAAACTAGATATTAAAAAAATAATCCATCATTTTGAAAGAAGATCTCTACTTAGAGGTAACCCGATAACAATGATTATATTAGATAAAAATAATATCGATATTTATAAATCTCTTGGATATAAAAAAGATAAGTCTATTGATGGCTTATCTAAACTAGTGTTTGTTAAATAAATTTAATTTATTTCTTAAGTGAATCTATTTT
>CAVIPP010000025.1:3077-18671 GCA_963644615.1 Oscillospiraceae bacterium | reverse complement strand
TGGAATGTCTTCATCATATCTGCACCTTTACGGACTGTTTCAATATCTGGATCTGGTTCGACATCACAGAATAATTGAATTTGAACTTTATTTCTTCTTAGGTTAAGTTGATCAGTAATCTTTTTAAAGAAACCAAATTCAACCATTGATGTATCTGTAACGATGAATGCTTTATTAATGTTTTTAGCGGATTGTAAATATTGAATTGAATTTCGTTCAAAATATATTTTTGAAGGGACTTTGAACCACTGCATTGTATTTCTCCTTTTGCCGACTTTTTTGATGTTTAATAGGTTAACGGCACTGACATTACCTCCGATTGAGTTATGTCCATAACTACCACAACCGAGAGTGAGTGAAGGTAAGAATGAGTTATAGACATTACCAATACCTCCAAAAGTTGCCGGAGAATTCCAAATTATTCTCATCGCTGGCACTAGTTCACCATAACGATCAGACATTTCTTGTTCTTTACAATGGATTGCAGCTGAATGTCCAAGACCATTAAATGTGACCATTTCATTAGCTTTTTGGAAGCCTTCAGCTTCACCACTAACTTTAAAGACGGCTAAAACTGGAGAAAGTTTTTCTCTTGAAATTGGTTCTTGTGGTCCGACCTCTTTACATTCAACAGCTAAAATGGAAGTGTCTTCTGGAACGTTTACACCAGCTTGGGAAGCAATCCAATATGCGCTCTGGCCAACAATAGCAGGATTAAGTTTTGCGTTTTCAACGCCTTCATCTCCACTTGCGTAGCCAAACATGAATCTAGAAAGTTTTTTCTTCTCTTCTTTATTTACAAAGTAAGCTTTGAATCTTTTAAATAAACTGACAGCCTCGTCATAAATATCTTTATCAATAATGACAGCTTGTTCAGAGGCACAAATCATACCATTATCAAATGATTTTGATAGCACAATATCATTGACAGCTTGTTCAACATTGCACGATTTATTCATATACGCAGGTACGTTTCCTGCACCAACACCCATCGCAGGTTTACCACAACTATAAGCAGCTTTAACCATAGCGTTACCACCAGTAGCCAATATAGTAGCGACACCAGGATGATTCATTAAAGCACTTGTCGCATCCATTGAAGGATGTTCAATCCATTGAATACAATTTTCAGGTGCCCCAGCTTTAATAGCAGCTTCTCTCATAATAATAGCGGCTTCTTTTGAACATTGTTGTGCACTTGGATGGAAAGCAAAAATGATTGGGTTTCTTGTTTTTAAACAAATAAGTGATTTAAAAATAACAGTTGAAGTTGGGTTAGTAACTGGAGTGATTCCACAGATAACTCCTAATGGTTCGGCAATTTCGGTAATTCCAGTGACTGGATCATCGGAAATGACACCAACAGTTTTTAAATGGCGCATGTTGTTAACAACATATTCACACGCAAATAAGTTTTTTGTAGCCTTATCTTCAAAGACACCGCGCTTAGTTTCTTTAATTGCACTAGCGGCAAGAGTTCCGTGATGATCTAGACCTGCAACTGAACATTTTGCGACTATATGGTCAACCTGTTCTTGATCTAATAACAAGAATTCATTAAGAGCAACAGTTGCTTTTTTAACGAGTTCATCAACTTCTTTTTGTGGATCAATAATTGTTTCTTTCTTTTCCATAAACTAGTTAGTCTCCTTTTGTTTTTAATTTATGTTCTAATATAGCTAATGAACTAGCGAGATTAATGTTTTCTATAGCTATATTTTTATTTATATTTAAGTGAACAGGAACAAAATTCCAAATCGCTTTAACACCAGCATTAACAAGCATGTCTGCTACTTTTTGCGCGCTTTCGCTTGGAGTAGACAAAATTGCTATTTCAATATTCAATTGTTCAATTTTGTTTGAGAGTTGATATAAAGAAAAAATTTCTTTTTCATTGATGAATGTACCAATTAGTTTATCGTCGACATCAAAACCACAGACAATGTTGAGGCCGAAATCTTTAAAACCTTTGTAATTCATTAAAGCACCGCCGAGGTGACCGACACCTATAATAGCGGCTCGCTTTTGGTTTTTATAACCTAAAAATGTTTGAATATCATTAATTAATTCATTGATATTTCGACCAAGTTTTGGTTTACCTTGACTTTGAGTGACAATTTGTAAATCTTTACGCACTTGTTCATCAGAAAAATTAAGCGCTTTAGCGATTGTTGGTGAAGAAACGTTCTCTACACCACTATCCCTTAACGAGAGTAAGTAATTAAGATAAACAGGGTATCTTTCTAATTGACGATGCGAAACTTTTTCCATAAGTCAGTATTTTTTTACCGATATGATTATAACACTATGATTTTCGAGTATCAATAAAAAAATACCGATATTATCGATAAAAAGAATAAACATCTAAAGATGTTTGAAAGTTAAATTATTTGGTCTTTTTTCCTAATTTTGAATATTTTAAATAACAATCTAGTTCCTGGAATATGTATCCAATAATTAAAACCGAGAACATCTGAATTATATTTTGCGCATTTTTGACGATAAGCATCTTCTAAATCTAGATACATATTTTTTAATAGATCATATTCTTCATCGTTAAGAAAATCAGTGTTTTGATCACAAAGTGAAGTTACATTATGAGCAGACTTTATGAATGCAAATAATCTTTCGTCTCTATCAACTTTTGTTAGCGATTGAAAATCATCAATTCTTTCAAGTCGCTTGATGCCATCGATATCTTTATTTGATATTTCGATATTATATTTTTTAGCAACTTCTATATATCGACTTAATGTTTGATGTCTCTCTTTAAGTAAAACATTCAAAGCATCACTTTCTCTTTTAAGTGACTTTTTAAAAGTGAAATAAAATGATAGAGCAAAAATTAAAGTGATGAGCCAAATGCCAACAACAATGCAAAGAACAATAATTAAAATCGTTAACCAATTTGTATTAAGCCAATCAATAAACTGTGAATTCATCATTAAAAGTTCTTCCCGAAGTTTCTTTATAATATATTTTATCTTTATTTTGGTCAAATACTAACAAATTAATCATAACGATGGGCATTAGCCCATTAAGTAAAATTGACTTAATGTAAACATTATGATAATGTTTTTGCGAGGTATCTATATGAAGAAAACAGCAATAATGGCCATCATGTACGATTTCGATAAAACATTATGTACAACAGATATGCAAAATTATGGGTTTATTCCTGCTCTTAATATGACTCCAGAAGAATTCTGGGGTGCAACAGGACAATTCTCCGCAAAAACGGGTTGTGAAAGAATTCTTTCATACATGTATATGATGGTATATCTTTCAAAACAAAAAGGTATTAAATTAACAAAAAAATGGCTCAATTCTCTCGGAAAAGGAATTATTTATTTTTCAGGAGTGGAAGAATGGTTTGATCGTATTAATAAATATGGCGAAGAAAGAGGAGTCAAAGTTGAACATTATCTTTGTTCAAGTGGGACAAAAGAAATTGTTGAAGGTTGTTCAATCGCTAAAAAATTTCGAAAAATATATGGATGCGAATTTTATTTTGATCCAGAAACTGATGAACCTATTTGGCCAAAACTAGCTATTAATTACACTCAAAAAACTCAATATTTCTTTAGAATATCTAAAGGTGTATATAATGTTAGTGACGATAATAGTGTTAACACCAAAACAAAAAAGAGAAGAATTCCATATTCAAATATTGTCTATCTCGGTGATGGATTAACTGATGTTCCATGCATGGTTCTAGTTAAACAAAATGGTGGGAAATCTATTGCAATTCACCAAAAGAAAGACACTAAAAATATGGTTAATTTAATTAAAGAAGGTCGTGTCAATTTCGCCTGTTTAGCGGATTATAATGACGGCAGTGATTTAGACCAAACAATGAAATTAATTATCGATAGAATTGCTGTTGAAACTTCAATCGCTAGAAAAGAAACAGCAATAATCGATAAAGTTAATAAAGCTGCTAAAAAGATGGCAGAAGAAGTTAAATAATGAAGTGTTTTGCATTAATTTTACTCGCGGGAAATTCAACCCGCTTTCATAATGAAGTCAAAAAACAATTTTATTTAATTAATGACAAACCTTTAATTTATTACACTATTAAATCTTTCGAATTAGCAAAAAATGTTGATGGAATAATTTTAGTAGTTCAAAAAGATGATGTTGAAATTGTTAAAAACATCGTCAAAAAATATGACTTTAGAAAAGTGAAAGGTCTTTGTTATGGAGGAAGTTCACGACAGGAAAGTGTCTATAATGGTTTAAACATGCTCAGCGAAGTTTTATCAAGTGATGATTATGTCATAATTCATGACGGTGCTAGACCACTAGTTAAAGAAAACACAATTGATTCTTTGCTACTAGAACTTAAAAATTATCACGGTGTCACAACAGCATTAGAAAGTAATGACACTATTGCAATGGTTGATAAATCGCATATGGAAATGGTTGGGATTTTAGATAGGTCAGAAATTTATCAAATTCAAACCCCACAAGCATTCCGTTTTGGAACAATTTTAGAAGCTCATGAACTTTATAAGGGTAAAAATGTCACTGATGATACTCAACTACTTCAAGGAATAATGCCAGTTAAAATTGTTAAAGGAGAAAAATCTCTACTTAAAATTACTTCGTTAGATGATATAAAATATTTGGAGACTTTTTTAAACGAAAAATGACAACATATAAAGTAGGTGAAATTATCGAAGGAACAATAATTGCAATCCGTCAATTTGGAGCAATTATGATTTTTGAAAATGAACAAAAAGGATTACTTCATATTTCAGAAGTCGCAAATACATATATTAGGAATATATTTCGCTATCTAGTAGTGGGTAAAACATATCAAGTAAAAGTTTTATCAATTGAAGAAAATGGATTTTTAAAAGTATCAATGTCAAAAATAACTCAGCAAGAAAAAGACGAATACCGAAATGCTTCACTAAAAAGAACACCAGTTGATAGTGATGATATTGACTTTACAGCATTAAAAACAAAATTAGATGAATGGACAAAATAAGGAGATAGATATGTTAAAACTTGATTTAGAACACTTAATAAACAATATCGATTGGAATGAATACACTCAAAAAGTCGCTTCAATCAACGAGATGATTGAAAAAAGAAATGGTGCAGGTAGTGATTATCTAGGCTGGAATAAATATCCAGAAACTTATGATAAAGATGAAGTTGAGAAAATCATTGAATGTGCAAATTATGTTCGTGAAAACTTCGATGTCTTAGTCGTTTGTGGTATCGGAGGTTCTTACTTAGGTGCTAGAGCAGGTATCGAAGCAATTAATGGCCTACATTCGCTAAAGAAACCAGAAATCATTTTCTTAGGTCAAACATTTTCAAGTGATTATATTTTTGAAACTCTTGAATACATTAAAGATAAAAAATTCGCCATCAACGTTATCTCAAAAAGTGGCACCACTACTGAGACAGCAATTTCATTTAGACTTTTAAAAGAAATGCTTGAAAATAAAGTTGGTAAAGAAGCCGCTAAAAAAGCAATTTTTGCTACAACAGACAAAGAAAAAGGCGCATTAAAACAACTATCAACTCTTGAGGGGTATCAAACATTTGTTCTTCCAAGTGATATAGGTGGTAGATATAGTGTTTTTACAGCAGTCGGACTTTTTCCAATATCAGTTGCTGGAATTGATATTAAAGCACTCCTAAGTGGTGCAAAAGAAGCAATGAATGAATTTGCTAATCCAAACTTAAGTGAAAATAAAGCCTATCAGTACGCTGTTGTTCGAGACTTTTTCTACAGGAATAACAAACAAGTGGAAATGTTTGTAACTTATGAACCTCGACTTGTTCAACTCGGCGAATGGTGCAAACAACTATTTGGAGAAAGTGAAGGAAAAGAACATAAAGGCCTACTCCCTGACAGTGCAACATTTTCAACTGATTTACATTCACTTGGACAATTTATTCAAGAAGGATCTCCAGTTCTATTTGAAACGATTATTTATGTTAATAAGCCAAATCATGAGGTCATCATTCCAAATGATAAGGATGATTTAGATGGATTAAATTATTTACAAAATAAATCACTCGCATTCGTAAATGAAAAAGCTTTCTTAGGAACGTTGGACGCTCACGAAAAGACTGGCAAGGTTCCAAACATGATTATTGAGCTTGATAAACTAGATGCAAAAAATCTTGGATATCTCTTCTATTTCTTTATGAAAACCTGTGCAATGTCAGCATATTTATTAGATGTAAACCCATTCAATCAACCAGGTGTTGAAGTTTACAAGAAAAATATGTTCCATCTTCTCGGCAAAAAAGGTTATTAATCTATCAATTTATTGATTGACTAATTGTTAAAAGCAATGATATATTATTTAGGCACGCTTGAATAACGTGTAACGAGCGGATGTTTAGCTCAGTTGGGAGAGCATCGCCTTTACACGGCGGGGGTCAGGGGTTCGAGCCCCTTAACATCCACCATCTTACGTGTTATGTGGAGGAATAGCGAAGTGGCCAAACGCGGTTGACTGTAAATCAATTCCTTAGGGTTCGGTGGTTCAAATCCACCTTCCTCCACCACTATTGGGGTGTAGCCAAGTGGTAAGGCAATAGACTTTGACTCTATCATTCGCTGGTCCGATCCCAGCCACCCCAACCAGTAATCTAACACCTAAAGGTGTTTTTTATTTAAGAAAAAGTAATATTAGGGAGTTTTTACAAAGTAAAATTTCACGGAATTACAAAAATTTACTAAAAAGTATAGATTATTGAATTATTATGTGTAATAATATCAAAGCGATTTTTTAACAAATCGCGTCATCTCCTCGTAGCTCAGTTGGCTAGAGCACTCGACTTTTAATCAAGGGGTCGGACGTTCAAATCGTCTCGGGGAGACCATTGACTGCCCAGGTGGCGAAATTGGTAGACGCAAGGGACTTAAAATCCCTCGAGTGAATAACTCATACCGGTTCAAGTCCGGTCCCGGGCACCAGTTAGCGCCACCTTTTATATTTGGGGCGTAGCCAAGCGGTAAGGCAGCGGGCTCTGAACTCGCCATTTCACTGGTTCGATCCCAGTCGCCCCAGCCACTTGAGAAAGGATATGCATCTAATGAAAGAAAAATTGTTTAAGCACTTACCAATGATCTCGTTAGTAGTCATTGTCTTAGCGCTTGCGGCATTATTCATTCCTCAATCATTTGTCAATTTCCAAGGTAGCGCTGAGCGCTCTTATAGCGGTATCGAAGCTATATTTAATTTCAACTGGCCAATTAATAGTGAATGGGGTTGGCTTAAAAACAATATTAAAGGTAGAGCAAGCGCAGCTGGAATTATATTTATTATTTTGTCTGTTTTTGCATTTCTATCATATGCTTTCTCAAAAAAATCAAATTCCTTAAAACTATTTGGTGGAATTTTAAATACGCTTGATGGAATCATTTTATTAAGTATGGAACTTTGGATGCTTATTGTCTATCCACAAAAAGCCGCTCTTGTTTTATGGGTACCATATGTTTTTGGAGCACTATTATTAATTGTTGGTGCTCTTGGAATTTATGGAGCAATTATTGATTTAAAAGAAGAAAAATATCAAGCCTATTCTAAAAAAGGATATTCTTATTTAAAGAATAAATAATTGAAATAAACAATCTAAAAATGACGTTCAAACGTCATTTTTTTATGTAAACAATTTCGTGTTTAATCGCTTTTTCTTTTTTATGAAATTCGCCTTTGTAACGTTTATTAAAACTTAATAAGCTAGTAATTCCTTTTGGTGTGATTTTTAAATACATTGCGTCACTATTTTCATCATAAATATAAGTTAGATAATCTCTTCTAACCATATTAAGAATATATGAACATAATTTTCGACCACTTAAAGAAATTAATGTTCCATAGGTCGATAAATTAACGAATTGTTTTGTTTCTTCATCTGTTTTAGCAGATAAAATATTATTCACCCCTTTAGCGGTTGGATACTGATCCATTTCATTGAGGTCGCTAATAGTCTTTAGGATTTTATAATAGGAGACAGTTAATTTAAAATTTTTATCGTTCATAAAATTTGTAGTAATTAGTTTATCACATTTATTGAAAGTAGTTAGGAAAGTAATATAATAATTCTCATTATGGATGAGAAAACAAGTCAAATTCAATTAATTGAAGATACGTTAGATAAGATTAGACCATTTATTCAAAGAGACGGCGGAGATGTCAAATTTGTCGACTTTATTGATGGTATTGTCTATGTCGACATGCTCGGTGCTTGTGAAGGATGCACTTTGATGGATTCCACAATCAACGAAGGTATAGAAATAATTCTTATGGAAGAAGTTCCTGGGGTCTTAGGTGTTAGACTAGCTAGCGAACTTAAAAAAGAAAACAAACAAAAAGATGTGGAATAAACCACAACTTTTTATTATGTTTAGATGCGTTAATTATCTTTTAAATTCATCAATACTAGATTTATATTTGCTGACATCGACTGGTGAATCATTTTTGATTTGATTTGTAACAGAATCGCGAACCGTAATACCAGTATAAATTACTTCTCCATCCACTCCAGCATAAAAATCACTATTTAAATATAAATAATCGGTCGTAATAGTGTAATATTCGTTTGTGGATACAACATCACTTCTTTTAATTGAATGCCAGACAGCGACATTATTATTACCATTAAAGAATTTATTTAATAGCTCTTTTCCAGTTATTTTTAATAAAACGATCTCATTGTCAAAAGGAAATGATTCATAAATTTGACCATAAGTCACTTCGCCTGCTTCAATGTCTTTACGAACACCACCATTTCTATTATGCCAACTAGATGAGACAGCATAATTTTTATATTCGTCATGGCGAGTTAATTCTTCTTTCATTGCGTAAACAGCAAAATTACCAAGTGTATCCTTGATAGCAAATTTAGCATTGATTTCACCAACGCGTCTAGTTTTAACAGGATTAATGTACTTCTCTAAATATTGATCATATATTCCTTTGATATCGCTATCTTCAGTTAGCGATATAGAGTCACTGACTGGATTAGCGATTGTCTCATAAGTAGATACAGAAACATCTTTTGTCGTTAAATCAATTTTTAATTGAGTATGGCCAATTGAATGAGAATATGCTTCAGTTTGCACAAATGGTACGCCATCACCCGATAGTTGGGCGTAAGAGGTATGGCTATGGCCACCAAAGACAGCATCAACACCTAAATCAGAGCTTGATCTCGATTTAATGTAACTAGCGTCATTATGCGATGACCAAATAACTACGTCACAATTTTCTTCATTTCTAAGGCGACTGGCTTCAGCTTTTACAGTATTAATTTCATCAGCGAAATCGTAATCTTCTACTGCTGTAGCGATAATTGAATTTTTAATATTGTCTCCTATCGTGCCAATAATACCTATTTTATAATCTCCACGAGATACTACAGCACTTGCTTTAGCAAAATCCGCTACAGTTGAAGTACCTTTATTAACAATATTTGCGCCTAAAAACGGAAATGTGGCTCGATTTTTATTGTTATTAATCCATTTTACAGTCCAATCGAATTCGTGGTTGCCGAAAGTCATAGAATCAAAATTCATAACATTCATAGCGTATGTAACAAAATTACCTTTAGTTAGATTACTATCAGCGCTTCCTTGCCACATATCTCCACCAGAAATAAGAATTGTTCCACCTGGATTATTTTCTCTTTTCTTGTCCATCCATGTGGATAATTTATTAATACCTAACTCTTTATCTGCACTAGCGACTGCACCATGAAAATCACTTATTTCATAAATATCTAAATAAGCATAATTTTCATCTTTTTTGATGTCGCCTTCATTTTTATTTTTATATGTAGGTAATATAGGAGTATATGACTCGTCTATTTCAGGAACATTATCATCATTGCTTCCACCAGGACAGGAAGTAAGTAAAGGCAAAATAAATAGTAATGGAATAAATTTTTTCTTCATATAAACTCCTTGTTAAAACAATTATAGCAAAAAATTATCTAGGCAGTTACAAATAAGGTAGCCACTACGATTATAGACATCTTCACGATTATATCTAATTGGGGTTTTATCAAATTTAAGAAGATGGCCGCCGGCTTCTTCAAGAATAACTTGCATGGCAGCAGTATCCCATTCTTTGGTGTTATTTGAAAATTTATAAGATAATTCAGCTTGACCACTAGCGATTGCACATCCTTTTAAAGATGAACCTATTGTAATTACACTAGTGATTGTGCCTTTATGTTTTTCGATGGTTTTAAGTTCTTCATCGGTTGTGTGAAAATGTGATTTTATTACCGTAATATTATTAGTTTTTTTAGAAACATGAATTGGTGATACGATATTATCTTTAAGAAGAAAAGAACCCTTATTTTTGATAGCATAAAAAATGCAATTATTAGTTGGTGAGGCAATAACACCTAATATAGAAACATGTTTATAAACTAAGGCAATGTTGACTGAAAATTCATCATCATGAGCGATGAAATCTTTTGTTCCATCAATTGGATCAACAACCCAAACATAATCATTATTTAGTCTAGATAAATCATCGCTAGATTCTTCGGTTAATAAAGCATAGCTTGGAAACGCACTATGAAGTTCGTTGCGAATAATTTCATCAGCTTTTTTATCGGCTTTTGTGACAGGAGAATTATCAGATTTAATTTCAACACCTAAATCTTTTGAATTATAAATCTCCATTATCGCTCTAGAAGCTTTTTTAGCAGCACTAAGAGCAACTTCTAATTGTTTTTTGTACATAATTTATTTTGTTCAACAACTTTATCTAGGTCGTCTATTATCTCCATACAATCATCCCAACTATAGCCACTAAGCCTAACCCCAGCAGCGCATTTATGACCACCGCCACCATATTTTTTAGCAACTTCTTGAACATTAAGACCATTACTTCGAAATTCAACGCGAATAGTGTCTTCTGGACTACGAGTAAACAAAGTCCAAATCGGGCAACCAATAATATTACCGACAACATTGACGTTTTTGCTTACTTGATCAAAAGTCAAATTAAACTGTTCATAGTCTTTTGGGTCGATAAAACAATAAATAACATTATTCTTGCTTATTTTAAATTTAGAAACGATAAGGGCTTGATATTTAACATAATTAGCCTCTGATTGATATAAAATATCAAACATTGATTTTGGTTCGATACCTAAATCATACAATTTAGCGACAACACGGTGGGTTGTAGCGTTTGTTGGCGAATAACGAAATCTTCCTGAATCAGTGCAAATTCCTAAATAGAGTGCTTCGGCGGCTAATTTTGAAATTTTTAAATGAAAGTGAAATGCGAATTCCGCAATCATTTGCGCGCACGCTATTGTCTCGACAGCAACCCATTTAAGTCCATCAAACGGAAATGATTCAATGTGGTGATCAATTTTAATAATTTCTTTCGCTAGTGAGATGCGAGTTTCACTAACTCGAGTAATTTCAGAACAATCAAGCATTATTGCAAGTGAATTTTTAATAGTTTCGTCGCTAACTTCATCATAAGGGGAAAGTCTATCAAACATTGATTTAGGCTCAAATCCGAGAGCGTATACCTTCTTATGATTAAAATTGTCCTTGAGAATTTCTCTAAGGGCAATTGAGGAACCATAGCAATCGCAATCAGGATTTATATGACCGTAAATAGTAATTGTGTCGTATTGTTTGATTTTTTTGTATATTTGTTTAACTGCTTTATCCATTATTCTTCTTGAGAGTCGTTATCAGACGAATCATCTTTATCTTCGCTTACTTTACTAATTCCAAGTTCTTCTTCGAGAAGTTCTTTTTCTTCAGCGTCATCGCTTTGAGTGTCTTCTTCATCGTTAATTTCATTTATTGGACGATGGGTCTCACTATATGTGCGACGTTCACGTAAATCCCATTTGTTATCATCAACAAGAGCGAATCGGCCATCAAATGTGAGTTGAGTATAAAGTTGAGACATACTTCTTTTAATATCAATATCGTTTTTAGAAGTACCACTGAAAGACATAACTTTATCAAAAAGTTGTTTAAAAGTTAGAGGTTCATTCTCGTTTTTAAGAATATCATAAGCATGATTAATAAAAGATTTTTCCATTTCTAACACCTTCCTTTATTACATAGATGTTGGAGCACTTACTCCCAGCACATTAAGTGCATTTTTTAAAACAATTTGACTGGCTTTTACTAGAGCTAGTCTAGAACTAGTGACCGCTAAGTTGGAACGATCTATAACTCGACATTCTGTATAAAAAGCATGAATTGAGGTTGCTAATTTCTGAATGTAAGTAGCAATTGTATGAGGCTCTCTTTTTAAAGCTGAACTTTCAACAATTGATGGAAAATCAATAAGGTTTTTAAGTAGTTCAGTCTCGCTCTTTTCTTTGAGCATAATAGCCTTCTTATCTATAGAAATATCACTGGCGCTTTGCAAAACTTTTGAAAGTCTAGCGTGAGCGTATTGTGCATAATAAACTGGGTTAGATGAACTTTGTTCAAGAGCTAAATTCAAATTGAAATCAAGGTGAGAAGAAGCAGCACGAGAAACAAAGAAATATCTAGCAGCGTCCACTCCAACTTCTTCACAAAGTTCTCTTAGTGTCACACCTGCACCAGTCCGTTTGCTCATTTTTACTTCTTGACCATCTTTAATGAGTCTAACAACTTGAACAAGTTCGACATCCAAGATGTCTTTAGAATAGCCTTGCATCATCAGTGCGGACTTCATTCGATTGATATAACCATGATGATCCGCTCCGAGGACATCGACAAGTAAATCGTATCCTCTTGATAATTTGATTAAGTGATAAGCAATATCTGGCATCATATATGTAAATGAGCCATCTGATTTAATGACAGCACGATCTTTATCATCTAAAAAAGCAGTTGTTCTTAAAAAAGTTGCTCCACCACTAACATATGTATACTCTTTATATTTGTTTTCGAGTACATCTTGAACGTGATTATTTTTTCTAACATCACTTTCGAATGAATAAATATCAAAATTAACTCTAAATAAATCTAAATCTTTTTTAATTTTATCGAGTTCTTTTTTCATTCCATACTGAGTTAAAAATTTAAAATTTGCATCGTTGTTTTCTAAATATTTATCACCATATTCATTTTTAAATTCTTGAGCAATATCAATAATATCTTGTGCATGATAAGAATCAGCAGGTAGTTCAACTTGCTCACCAAATAATTGATGGTATCTAACATTTAGTGATTCACCTAGTGTTTGGATTTGATGTCCAGCGTCATTGACATAAAATTCTCGAGTAACATCGTATCCTGCAAATTCATATAACCTGCAAAGAGAATCACCGACTGCTGCACATCTAGCATGGCCAAGGTGAAGATCTCCAGTTGGATTCGCGCTGACAAATTCAACATTTATCTTTTTGTTTTTATAATCACCACGACCATAGTCATCACCTAAATCAATTATCTTTTCAACAATTGAATTAAGACTATCTTTTTTCATAAAGAAATTAATAAACCCAGGACCAGCAATTTCAATTTTTTCAATACCTTCTTTATCGATATTACTAACGATTTTATTGGCTAAATCTCTAGGAGATAGGCCAATCTTATTAGCAAATTTTAAAGCGACATTACTTGCATAGTCACCATGGTCAGGATTTTTAGTATTTTCAATTAAAATATCATCGATTGATAAATTAAGTCCTTCTTTAGATAGAGCATTAATAATTTTTAGTTTTAGATTTTCAGTTATATTCATAAATATCGCAATATATTATCTTTTTATTTGAGTTTTATCAAGACCTTTATTGTTTGATTAATAAAACAATCGCACTTGATTTAATTGCTTCTCCTTTCCCAATAGGACCAACTTTGTTATATGACATAGCTTTAATTGATACGTTATTAATATCTGTATGTAGAATTTTTGCTACATTGTTACGAATTAATTGCTTTTTATCTACTAATTTAGGGTGATGGGCACCAATAAGAATATCAATATTATTGATTGCATAGCCTTCTTTATTCATTAAAGACACTACTTCATTAAGGAGAAGTTCACTACTTATATTTTTATATTTTTTATCATTATCTGGGAAGTGGTCACCTAAATCTCCAAGAGCAAGAGCACCAAGAATAGCTTCAGCGATAGAGTGTAAAACTACATCGGCGTCACTATGTCCATCTAATCCGTCCTCATTTTCAAAATAAATTCCACCTAAATATAATTTGCGACCTTTTTTAAATGGATGAATATCTTGACTATAACCAATTCGATACATATTTACTTATACATTGAATCTAAAAAAGACAATGTCTCCATCTTTCATTTGATAATTTTTGCCTTCAATACGAAGTTTGCCCGCTTCTTTTAATGCGTTTTCGCTTTTATAAACAAGTATGTCGCTATAAGAATATACTTCAGCTTTAATAAATCCTTTTTCAAAATCAGTGTGGATTATGCCGGCACAATTAGGGGCGAGCATACCTTTTTTAAATGTCCACGCTCGGCATTCATCTGAACCAACTGTGAAAAATGTTTCTAAATCTAAAAGAGCGTAGGTAGCTTTAATAATTTTATCAAGGCCTGATTCACTAGCGCCAAGCGAAGTAAGATATTCCAATCTTTCTTCTTTATCTAGTGAAGATAATTCGTATTCAATTTCACAAGAAATTGGAATGACTTGTGAATTCTCGCTTTTTGCGATTTCTTTAACAATATTAAGATATTTGCAGTTATCTAAATCTTGATAATCACTGTCACTCACATTAGCGACATATATAATTGGTTTTAAAGTTAAAAGATGATAATTTTTGAAAGCAAAATCATAATCTTCCTTTTTTAAGTTAACTTTTCGAGCAGGTTCACCTTGCTCAAGAAGTTGTTTAATTGGTGTTAAAACACTCATCTCATAAAGTGAATCTTTGTCTTTGTTGACACGGGCTTTATTTTCAATAAGTGAGATACGCTTTGTAACCGTCGATAAGTCTGCCATCGCAAGTTCAAGATTAATAGTTTCAATGTCTCGCTTTGGGTCGACACTTTCATCTACATGAATGATTTCATTTGAATCAAAGCAACGGACAACTTCAACAATCGCATCACATTCACGAATGTGACCTAAAAATTGATTGCCGAGACCTTCACCATGAGATGCACCTCGAACTAAACCAGCAATATCGTAAAATTCAAATGTCGCTGCAATAGTTCTTTTTGGCTTAAATAGTGACGAAAGAAATTCGAGTCTTTCATCTGGAACATTTACGACGCCAGTATTAGGAGAAATAGTCGCAAAAGGATAATTCGCAGCTTCAACATGCGAGTTAGTAATAGCGTTAAATAATGTTGACTTCCCAACATTTGGTAATCCGACAATTCCAGCTTTTAGTGGCATACGTACCTCCAATTTTGTAACAAAAAAATTAATTGTTAATTTAAAATTTTGATATTAATCGCGCGATAACCGCGTTCGCTTTCTTCAATCTCAAAATCAACTTCTTGATTAACTTTTACTGTTTTAAAATCTTCACCAGGTATTAAAAGTTGAGAGCAATGAAAGAATATATCGTTCCCCTCAAGAGTTTTTATAAAACCATAACCTTTCGAGTTATTAAACATGATAACTTTGCCTTTCATAACC
>CAVIPP010000025.1:0-3067 GCA_963644615.1 Oscillospiraceae bacterium | reverse complement strand
TAAAAAGAAAAAAGTAAAATTAGTCATTTTATTAATAATTAACTTTTTTATCTTCTTTTTTGAATTTTTTTCGAAATAAAATAAGCACCATCAATTTTGAAACTAAATAAGCAAAAATAATTGAAATTAGAAAGACAACGAGGATTGGTACAATTTCAATAGAAAACGACGATTGATAGTTCAACATATTGTCGAGCGCTAAAGAGATTGATATTTCAAACACTATAATTTCAAGCATAGAAAAGAAGAAGGCTATAAGAGTTTGAGTTATACTTTGGCAAACAAACAAAGACGAAATGTCTTTTGATGAAATACCTATATATTTATAAATTTTTATTTCTTCTTTAGACTCTAAAATATCTAGCAAAATGACTGTAGCAAGAAGCAACAAAGATATTAAAGAAGACAATAAAGAAAAGACAAATAATATCGTTTTAGCATAGCTAAGAGTTGTCTCAATACTCTTAGTTATTTCTGTCAGGGGATTAACGAAAACATAATCTTTATACATTTTGTTTAATCTTTTTACTAACGCATCAGCGTCTACTTCATCATCGAGTTCAAAAACAACTGAACGTGGCGATAAATAAAAAGATTCCGCTCCTAATTCATCTCTAAAAAAGGATATAGTCCAATCATTGTCATGATAAATATAATTTTTTGATTCAGAAGTAACTCCAACAACTCTTAATAATTTATTACGATAATCTTTTTTAGTATTTTGATAAGTGATTGATATGTCTCCTGCAAAATAAATGTCTAATCCAATAGGATTTTGATTAGAAAACAACTTTTTCGCTAGACCATTAGATATAACAATTTCCTTATAAGTATTTGGTTCACGGCCACTTATCAAATTCATTTTAGTTGAGAATTTGACACCTTGTCCAAGTGAGTCCATAAAATTGCCACGTACAACATCATCTGGAAGAGAAATATCAAGCGAAGAGAATTCATCACTAGATGTATCAGCGTCAATAGCGCTTATAAGAGATTCCTCTTTAGAGGAAATAAATATATTTTTGGAAAAACCACTGAGCAAATTATTCGCATATGATGAATATCCTAAATCTGATAAGAAATAATAATTTTTAAGTGTTTTATCTTTTTTTAATAAATCCTTTACGATACTTGGTCTAAGGCAAGTTTTATCGACATAATAAATGATGACTCTCTTTTCATAGCACGTTTCATTATTTCCACATAATAAAGGATTATATGAATGATTAGTTCGTTCGAAAGCATAGTCAAATAACGATTCATCATAAAAAACTTTATCTAAAAAGACTTTAGGATCGTCGTTAGTTAAAAAATAATGAAGTTTATACATTTCCCAAGGAAAATATTGCTCACTTCCATCATTAAGTGGGAAGCGCATGTTGACTTGATAAACTACTTTATTCCATAACTTATTAGTGTGACATAGGTAGGTTTCATTGTCCTCAAAGACACCCTTTATTTGAAAAATTTGTTCATCTTCATATTGCCAAGTGTTATTTTTAACATGAAGAGAGATTGTTGAAAAATGAGCGTATATATAGTTCGCTAAAGATTCATAATTTCTTTGTATCTTTAAATGAAAACATAAGTTGACCATATCAATATAGCTAAGAGCAAGAACGACCTGGTCATCTTCTAAATCAGTTTCTAAGCGAGGCGAAATCTTGTAGCGATTGCTTTCATCAATCCAACGATAGTCATTAAAACTACGTGCTGAGACACTAGAAAGTATATACGTATACATGTTTGCGTTCACTTTTACTTCATTTTTATCTTTAAAGAAGTTTTCAAAATTGACAATATAATTAGCGCCCACGCCAGCAATATCATCACTATATTTTTTATATATTGAATTGACTGATTCTTCACTAGCCGAAAAAACTCCACCATAAATATTTTGATGATATTCTTTTTCACTCATCACAATTTGATTAGCGTTTATCATACTAGAAAATGCGCCTTTAATTTTGCTATTGACACTATTAGTGATAATTAAAGAAATGCCAATTCCAGTTAAAGATATTGAAAGCATAAAATTAGTGATAAGAAATCGCCACTTTTTAGATTTAAGTTTATGATAACCATGGCTAATTTTATAAGTAAGAGGTAAATAACTTTTCTTGCTTCTTTTACTATCGCCTAATAAAAGTAACTCATCGCTAACTTCCTTATATTCATATTCAGTTAGTGAAGTAATTTTACCATCCTTAATTTCGATTATTTGATCCGCAAATTCCTTCACTAAATTAACGTCATGGGTTGCAACAATTACAAGCGAATTTTTCGCTAAGATTTTTAAAATATGGAAGATGTTATATGAATTTTTTTCGTCTAATGCACCAGTAGGTTCGTCACATAATAAAATTTTTGGAGAATTAATAATTGCTTTAGCGATTGCGCATCTTTGCGATTCTCCGCCCGATAATTTGTTGACACTTTTTTTAGCGAGATGATCAATTTTTAGATATTTTAAAACATCCATCACTCTTTTCCTTTTAGTGTGTTCACTACCATTAGAAATTGCATCTAAAGGAAGTTTTACATTTGATAAAACGCTATCGAGATTTAAAAGATTAAAATTTTGAAATACATAACCAATATTTCTTAATCTATATTCATCGTGTTCTTTATCAGTAAGTTTAGCGATATTGACTTTATCAATTACAATTTTTCCATTGTAAGTTTTATCGATTCCTCCGATTAGATTAAGCAATGTTGATTTACCGCTTCCCGAAGCACCCACTAAAGCAACAAATCCTTTAGAAGGAAAATTAAGATTTATTTTGTTTAAAATCTTTCTTTTTGAAAATTGCTTGCTTAATTTTTTTATTTCAATCATTATTCGTCTCTTAATTCGCTAGTAATTGATTTGTTTTTATAAATAAGAATTGGGATAAGTAAAAATAATGTTGATATCAAAATGAATACCAGAAATAATAACGGCAAAAATATATATTTATAGTTAAATAAAGATGCATATGGAATATTGATTAACGAGACTAGTCCAAATGAATTTTCTAATAAATTATTAATTAACAATTGAAGAGGATAACTAACTAAGCTAGAG
>CAVIPP010000024.1:18078-18856 GCA_963644615.1 Oscillospiraceae bacterium | reverse complement strand
CAAACTTCTGTATTACGAATACAGGTATTCAATTCGAAGTTGAAAGACTTTGAAAAGTCCGACCAAAAACTTAAATAATAGGGTAGTAAGCATAATCTAGTAAATGGCTGTTTCATCGTCTACAGTGGATACTACTGCACCAAATCTTATTCAAGATTGGTCTAATCCTACTTATGAATGGGTCGAAGCAAATATTGATGTAGCAAATTGTTGCATTACTTTAGATGATTCGATTGTTTCTGAAATCGAAACTTCTGGTTTTAAAAACTATTTCGATTTTGATAGCCGTGAACAAAAAGATGATGGTATCTATGCTACTGGTGCAGATAAAGGCGGTTATTCTGAATGTGTCGGATTACCTGCCCCAAAGGCAATTAATACAATAATTTATAGCACAACCCCGAAAACAACTTCTAAATACTTTATCCTTCCAGAAGAATCGACCAAGACCTCTTTTATTAAAACTGTTAAAGAAAAGTTTCCAAATCCGGCGGATAACGTTGACAAGTATGCTAAAATGCTCGGTAAAGAAATAGTTGATACCATTTCAACTAATGATTTTATTCCATGGCTATTTCATGAATGGTGCTTATACAATTATTACACCAAAAGTGCTAGATCACAAGCTAAAACTCCTGCTAGTTTAAGAGGCCCATATGTTCCTGAACTTTTTGGTGACGGTTCACAAATTGTAGAATATGTATCCGGAGTTGATGCCAATGGAAATAAACAATACTCTAAAGCTAGAACTTCATATAATCCATTGGCTACCGGATTA
>CAVIPP010000024.1:0-18068 GCA_963644615.1 Oscillospiraceae bacterium | reverse complement strand
TTATATAATAATCCAAAACAATTATTTTATTATTTTGATGCTATAAAAACCTCAGCAAAGCTTGGTAATGATTTTATTTTACAAATTTCCGCATCGTTAGGTGAATACGGTGATGCTGGATATAAAGTTGCTAATGCATTTACCAGAATTAAGAAGTCCATACCATATTATATGGACAACTTAAAACCAAAAAACCAACTTACACAGTATTTTAGGTTTACTCGTGAATCTAATGCATTTAATATGTATATCGATGATCGCACTTGGGATTCTTGGTGTGCAAATGTATTAAATTTCGTTTCTCATAAAATCCAAAGCAGCATATTAGAATCTGTTGCAAATCAATATACACCAATTTGTATAGATTCCAGAGTTGGTAATTATGTCACATTCGATACGGTCTGTTCTATCATAGAAAAAGCGTTTGATTACTTTAAAAACAATTTTCCGATGGACCTAATGGTAGAATGGGGATTTGCTTTTAACTTTGCTGAAGCTGCATTAGGTAAAAATACAAAGCTCGCTGGTTGGAACATTTACAATTATGCTGAGGCCTTTGCTAATATGCGAAGAGCATTATTCGAAAAGTTTACAACTTTTGAAAAAGTTAACCACGCCGCTATTTTAAACTTTATTGCTGATAATTTATTAGTTGTCCATAAAGAAGAAGTTGAAGAAGTTGTTGAAGATACAACACCTTCTATAGAACTTACTGGTAATGAAGCTGTAGATACTCGTAATCTACGTTTAGCTGAACGGCAAAAACTATCAAAAGAATATAATACTTCTGATAAAGACTTACGTATTGATATGCGTAATAAGGCTAGTGGCGATAGTAATAGTAATTGTGTTTATTACTTGTCAGATTATAATTGGTCGATGAATGAAAAGTCTCTTAATAAGATGGGTCTTAAGACTGATGACTTTCCATATATTCGAGTTTATGAGTTGCAACCTGACCGACAAGTTTCTTTCAAGAAAATTGCCGATGATATTATTGGCGGGATTGGAAATGCGCTTGGTGGAACAAGCAAAATTTCTTCGTTTCTTGGCGCGGCGGGAACGATTGCTGCGATGGTGGCTAATACGGTTGGTAATATTAGTGATGGCCAGAAGTATTCATCCGATACTAGCTGGATTGATGACTTACTTGCTGGAGATTGGGTCGGACAATACGATATTCCTTATTTTGGTGCAAATTTCTTACAATCATCGGGTTCTGCGGGCTGGGCAATGGGTAATATGTTAGAGAAGTCTGACTTCTTACAAAACTCATTAACTTTGAATGTTCAGGATATTCCTACTTGGAAATATACACCGGGTGAAGGCCAAACTATTACTTGTCCGATCGTTCTAGTTAATGAAACAATTGAAGATTTTATTAAGAATCTGAAATTCTTGTATAGCTTTACAATGGGTTCTTTCTGGCTACAAGAAAGCTTCTTACGTTATCGTAGTCCTAACTTGTATAGGCTTGTTTGCCCAGGTCGATTTGTTTATCTATATGCCGCTATGGATGTATGTGCTGAGTATCTTGGTAAGATTAAACGCTATTCTACTACAGATGCAAAACGGTTTTTTGGTGAAGATGATAGTTCATTTGAAAATTTTAAACCATTAAAACGTTATATTACTGGTATGGATACTTGCAATATCCCTGAAGCATTTAAAGTTTCTGCAACATTTAAGAACTTAACTCCGAATGCATTTAATGTTATTAATGGATATATGACGGTTAGTGAATCAGCGCAGAATATCATTCCAAATATTACAACCCATGCAGAAGGTTCTTCGTATTTTGCCGGAGTTAATGATGCGGCTAATAGTGCCGCAGAAAAGTCTGGTTTCAAATCTCTTATTAATAACGGGGTTGACACTGTATCTGGATGGGTTTCAACACTTACTGGCAAATCTGAGGAAGAAATTGAAGAATTAAAGAAGAATGATCCGCAAATTTCACAAATGGTAGCTGCACAAAAAGCTAACGAAGAAGCATCAGCGCAAGAGGCCCAACAGGGACAAGGAGGTTAATAAATGGATAATACATTAGTGCTTGGTCAATATGACATGGCAAATCTTTTTATCCAGTTCTTGGATAAGAATAATAACGTAGTATATAATATTAATGATTCAGTTGCTCTTAATTTTTTGGACCCATCTGATAATCTTGTTTCTATCTACTTAGTAGGAGATAAAGATACATTTCAAACTATTGCATATAAATTTTATGGTACGACCCGGTTATGGTGGTTAATTGCTAGACTTAATAATGTTGAAGATGCATTTGTTCGCCCTAAATCTGGGTCATATCTCAAAATTTTAAATCCTTCGTTAATTACTACAATTGCTTCTCAATTAGCCGAGACACAATTGAATAATGCGGAAATTGCTTCTAGCATTTCTGAATAAACTATTTTTTCTTTATGTCGTCGTTAAATACAAAAACTTTCAATTCCTATGATTATGGATTTGAGATAGTATTGTTGAATAAAAATGCAGATATTGCCCAAAAGTTTACTAAGGGAGAAATTTTAGAATTAACATTAGTTCGCGATATTACTGAATATTATACAACAGGTTCAGTTAAAATTAAAGACGATAGTAATTCATTAGGTGTTCTTGCAAAGAATGATGGCGAATGGATGATAGGTGTTAGCATTTGCCAAGAGGCTTCTGCTTCAGGATTATTAGCTGGTAGTTCAACATTTGAAAAAACATTTTTAATTTCAAATACTTCAATTGATAGCATCGATGCTAATGGCGCGCATGTTACTATTGACTTTATTGATCCGATCGCACAAATATTAAATCGCAATTGTGCTTACTCTAATCAAAAATGCGAAGATATAAGTAAAATTCTATTTGGTTTATTCGAGAGTGTTGGATTTAAAGCTCCTGCAGGTTTATCTGGAGGTCTTAGCCTTTCCAACGTAGTTAGTATGGTTACTCAAAGTGGCGATCCACGAACATTACCGAGTATTTCTGATATTGGCACAAAAATAAATTATATTACTGATGGGTCAACTCCAGTTATTAACCATATTGATTATATTCTTTCTCAAATTTATTCAGAGGATAAAGGATTTCTATTTCTCTTTTTTGACCCGACAGAAGACCAATTTCAAGCATATTGGAGTAAAGATGTTTTAGATGAATCCGCTGCCACAACAATATTAAAAAACGCAGCAGTTTATGGAAAGGTTGCACCACGTTTTATAGAAATTACCAATAGCGATGACTCATCAAAAAGCACTAATGTAGTAACTCAAATGAATCCATATAATTTCTTATTGGATTATCGTGATTCAACAAATTTAATATATCCAACATATATTCAAGAATTCGATTATAAAACCCATCGTGTTAAAATCGATTCCAAAGATAAATGGAGTGATAAAACGTTTTTAAATCTCTTTAAGCAGGGTAAATTACCTAATACACATCTCCCAACTGTTCTAGAAAATCCAAAATCAGCAATTGGGTCTAATAGTAAGTTCTATACAACTTCACCTGATTATGCGGTTGGAAACTTTTACCGTAAAGCAAACCGAGATGAATTTTATAAAAAGCTAAGGAACTATTTCCTTTATTCTAATATGTTCTCAGTTAAGCTTCTTGGAAATTTGTTTCGAAAACCTGGCGAAGCGTATTTTGTTAGGTATATGCAGTTTCCAAATGCCGACGAATTGAATGGAGTTTGGTTCTGTCCACGTATTGTTGATGTATTTAGTGGTCAAGAGTATTATCAGCACGTCTTCTTAAATCGCCTATCTGATACGGCTGAGTATAGTAAGATTGCTAAAGAAATTAAAAGTAAGAAAAAATAAGCTAAGATTTTTCTAGAGATGTTACCAGACACAATTAAGAAAGTTAAAAAATACGGTATTTACCGAGGTATTGTTGTAGATAATAACGATGATGGTATGGTTGAGACTAAAGATGGTAATACATCTATTAAAAAGGCTTTCGGGCGATGCAAGATTTTCTTCGAAGGAATTTACCCTGAAAAATATCGTAAAGAACCTGAAAACTTGCCTTGGGCGGAACCAGTATATCCTATCTTTGGTGGTAATACTTCAGTTTCGGTTCAAAAGGAAGAAGAAAAAGATAAATCTGATGTAATTAAAAATTACACGAATAAGGTTGTTGGCTGGGCTTCGGTTCCACATACCGGTACATACGTCTGGGGATTCTTTGAAGAAGGTAATATCCAGTATCCTAAGTTCTTTGGAACCACCCAAGCCGGTCCACAGTTCATGTCTGAACATAAGAATCAGCATATCATTTGCACAGATAATGTTAAGATTATTATTGATGAAGAGCCTGAACATAAAAAGGCTACTACACAAAATGACTCTCTTAATAAAAAATGTACATCTTCTGTGGTTTCAAATGCTAAGAAACTCTGTCTAGAGAAGATGCCAACTACGGTTAATATTACTATTACTGCAACCAAACCAACAAAAAGTAAACGAGAAGCAACTGACTTCTGTGCAGTTAATCTTAACATTACAGGTAATATCAATATGAACGTTAAAGGTAATATCTATGAAAACCATGAAGGTCATAGATTTATTACACAGGTTGGTAATACATTTCATAAGATTACTGGCGATATTGAAATAGAACATACTGGCTACCTTAAAGAAACACATTATGGCAATCGTGACTTTACAGTAACTAAAGGAACCAAAGGTCGAGACCTTGATAAAGGTGATGATACGGAAACATATACAGAAAATCGAACGGTAAAAGTTGGTATTGACCAGACTACAACGATTGGTGGTAAACACACTGAAACTGTTACAAAAGAGGAAATTACTAAAGTAATGGAAAACTCGACTCGAACGGTTCAGAAAAATGATTCACTTACTGTCGGTGCTAATAAGACGGTAAAAGTTTCTGGTAGCGATACTAATGATGTTTCATCAGCAGCAACATATAAATCTGGAGCCGGTACTACTATTAAAGCCGGTGGTACTGTAGCGGTTAAAGGATCAGTAATTAATTTGAATTAAGAACTATGGCATTTGGTATTTCAACTTCAGCGGTTTCAAGTAAGATGACCGATCTAACAAGTTCGGTCGAAGCTTTTAATGGTGTTTCTATGGATAAATCCAAGACAATGTTTAAAGACTGTCTTGGCACAGAATTTCCATTCGATGTGGTCGAATCTGTAGAAACCTATGTTGATAATTTATCGACGGCTTTAAATTCATCATTAGATGATGTTCTTTGTGGCAACGCGGTTAATAACCTCGAAACAGCTACTTCCAATTTAGTTGATTCAGTATCAGATTCTGCTAAATCTGTTTCTGATTTACTTTCAGGCGGTTCCGATGAAGCTGAAGATAAAGGTAAAGGATTAACCAATCATACCATTGCTTCTAATGATTGGATTAAATCTTATTCTGGTGAAGATGCTGAACAGTTAAAGAAAACAATTATTCTAATAAGTGGCGATATCGGAGCTGATAAAGTAGAACTTTCCGCCACCAGTTCTTATTCTGATCGTGGTGATGGAAAGGCTGATGTTACACTAACTGTAACAGTTGATGTAGATCGTTTGCGGCGGGGCCCAAATGATGGTCAGACAGAAAATACGGATGCTGAAAATACATTAGAACCAGTAAGTGGAACATTCAAATACGAGCAAAACACTGGTGAAGAAGGATTTTTTACATATGGTAAAACATTTATCCCATTCGATACTGTTGAGGTTCCTTTATCCAGTAATTCAGATATTACTCTTAAGATCGGAGGATCGGTCTTTAATGACAACACTATTACAGTAAATATTTCTGAACTTACATTTACTAATAATTGGTCGGATGTTAATGTGGGTTTAACTTCTGCCCAGGAAGAGTCAACTGAAGATAGTATTTCCTCTGCAGTTAATCAAGCTAAAAAACAAGCATTGAATGCACTTAAGAGTGATTTCATGCAATCTTCGGAACTTGATTCAGCTATGGCTTCACAAGTTGATAAGTTAAAAGATTCTATTCCAGCATTAGCTACAGTAGATACTTCAAATGTTACAACTGCTGTTAAAACCATGGTAGCAGATAATGCTATAGCATTAACAAATGGGGATTCACTTTCAATTGATAAAGAAGTAACTAAAACCATTGCAACTGAATTAACCGCTTCTTCTATTAATGCAGGATTAAGTAAACTTGGTATTGATGCTAGTATTTCTTCAGATTGCACTAAAGAACTTCTTGATACAGCTATTGCTGCTATACCTGACGCAACTCTTGATAATCCATTCGGCGGTATGGATGATTGTATAAGTTATGATGATGCTTATACGTGTGCCGAAGGGGTCGTTTCTGAGTTAAATGAAAAGTTTGATAATCTTCTTAGTAAAGATTGTATTCAAGCTGTAAATAATTCGTATGACATTTGTTCATCACAAATGGCGGCTACAACTGGTAATGTTGTAGATTATTCTAAAGCTAGTACAATTAAAAAACTTTTGTAATTTATGGGTAGAGGTGTTGCAAAAAAAGGTGATCAAATAAGTGTGGATGCTATGGGATGTCCACCGGTTAAGATCGCAAATGCTGTAGTAGATAGTGTAAAGATTAATGGAAAACCTTGCGCGGTAATGGGTTCAATGGGTTCTAATCACCAAAACCCAGCAGTTCCTATTCCGCCACATCCGCCGGTTATTATTGCTACAGCAGTAACAGTTCTTGCTGGTGGCCGACCAGTTGCTAGAAAAGGAGATCCAACTGCTTGTGGAGCATTTGTTACTTCAGCTTCTGGTAATGTTAATGCCGGGCCGTAATTGATCCCTTAAATAATTATTTGAATTATGGCAAATGTTACTTTCAATTTTGGAAGTTTAATTACTTCCGAGAACCAAAAAGCAAGATCAAATGTTTATGCAGATTTGAATTCTGAATTAACCGCCAATGCTAATAAAACAAATATTAGTCGGAACAACGATGCTAATTCAGTATTAGGTTCATTAAAGAATTTATTTACTTTCAAACCAGGCGAGCGCATTCTAGAACCTGAATATGGTCTAAATCTTAGTGAGTTCTTATACCAACAAATGAATGATAAGACTGCACAAAGTATTGGTCTTAAAATCTTTAATGGCATTAAAAAATGGGAACCTCGTGTCTCAATTCGTAATATTAATGTGTATCCAGATTACGACGATAATACTTACTATATTACGATTAAGTTTACTATTGCCAGACTAAGTAATGAAAAAGAATACGAGTTTAATCATGCTTTAAGGAAAAGCCTCTAGTTCTTATCAGATTTTCATTTCTCCGCCATCCTGGACAATCCTGACGTTAACTAGGAACAAAAAATAAGGTAACCCATACGAGTTACCTTATTTGAATTATCAAAGAACTGCAATAGTTTTGTTCTTATTAAGATAATCAGTCTTACCGGTATTATAGAATACAGGAATTGATTTTGGAGTTTTGGCTTCGACAAGTAATTCACCAAGAGCAGTTTCGATTTTGCCAAAAAGCTCTTCTAATTTTGATAATGGATTAGTATTATTGACTGTAGCCTCTAACTTCTCTTTAAAGCCATTGAAACTATCGGCTAAGCCATTAATTGTATCAGCAAGACCGCTTAACCCATTGATATTATTATTAATTGATTCAAGATTTGTATGGTTTTCTTCAAATGGTGTCTTTAATTCTTCATCATAAGTTGATTGTTTAAATGGATTAAGAGCTTCACCGGAATCACCACCTAATAGAGTTTTAATGCCAGAAATATCTTCTTTAATATTGTCTTTAAAAATGTCCTTAGTTTCGATTGATTGATCTTTTACTACATTTAAATCCGCAGTAGCAGATCTAAAAACATTAAGCATATCTGCTGAAGTATCTGTAGCGGAAGGTTCTTTTTCTATACCAGAATCCGCGGCAGGTATTTCTTCAGAGGAAGCTTCAACTGCTGCGCCTTCTTCGCTTTCATCATCACCACCGAAAAGCTTTCCGCCAATCCATTTAAATGCTGAGGAAGCAGCACCAACTACAGCAGATCCACCTTTAGCTAAAGTTCCTGCGGCTTTACTAGCAAGGCCTTTAGCCCCATCCCAAAGTTTACCAGCAATACCTTTAGCACCATCCCAGAGTTTTCCAGCAGCTCCTTTAAGGCCATCCCAAGCTTTACTAACCACATTAGTAATGCCGTCCCAAGCCTTTGCCGCTAAATCCTTAACCCCATCAAAAACTGCAGCAGCTTTATCTTTAACCCATGATCCAGCAGATTTTAATCCATCCCAAGCAGAAGTAGCTAAGCCCTTTGCTGCTTCCCAAGCATCACCAGCAATTGCTTTAGCACCTTCCCAAGCTGCAGCTGCTTTATCCTTAAGCCAACCTCCTACAGATTTTAGACCTTCCCAAGCACTACTTGCAAGACCTGTAAATTTATCCCAAATACCTTTTGCCATCTCTTTAGTAGTATCCCAAGCTGCAGCAGCCTTTTCTTTAATACCTTGCCACGCTGTAGCAGCAACATCTTTAGCTTTATTCCAAACTTGACCAGCGGTATCTTTAATCCAACCAGCGACTCCTTTAATACCATCCCAAACTTTTCTGGCTCCAGCAGAAATCCATCCACCTACCTTTTTCCAAGCACCTACATACATATTAAAGCCAGCTTTAATACCGTCCCAAGCTTTACCTGCAACCGCTTTAGTCCCTTCCCATACTTTACCGGCACCATCTTTAATCCAACCGCCAACTTTCTTCCAAGCACCAAGGTACATACCAAAACCAGCTTTGACACCGTCCCAGGCTTTACCTGCTATGTTTTTAGCGCCTTCCCAAGCTTTAGAAGCAACGTTTTTAGCTCCATCCCAAACCTTACCGACACCAGATTTAATCCAACCGCCTACTTTTTTCCAGCCGTCAAGGTACATACCGAAGCCTTTCTTTGCAAAGTCCCAAGCTTTACCTGCACCAGCTTTAATTCCGTCCCAGGCTTTACCTGCTGAATCTTTAACCCAACTTGCACCAGCTTTAATACCGTCCCAGGCTTTACCTGCTATGTTTTTAGCGCCTTCCCAAGCTTTAGAAGCAACGTTTTTAGCTCCATCCCAAACCTTACCGACACCAGATTTAATCCAACCGCCTACTTTTTTCCAGCCGTCAAGGTACATACCGAAGCCTTTCTTTGCAAAGTCCCAAGCTTTACCTGCACCAGCTTTAATTCCGTCCCAGGCTTTACCTGCTGAATCTTTAACCCAACTTGCACCAGCTTTAATACCGTCCCAGGCTTTACCTGCTATGTTTTTAGCGCCTTCCCAAGCTTTAGAAGCAACGTTTTTAGCTCCATCCCAAACCTTACCGACACCAGATTTAATCCAACCGCCTACTTTTTTCCAGCCGTCAAGGTACATACCGAAGCCTTTCTTTGCAAAGTCCCAAGCTTTACCTGCACCAGCTTTAATTCCGTCCCAGGCTTTACCTGCTGAATCTTTAACCCAACTTGCACCAGCTTTAATACCGTCCCAGGCTTTACCTGCGGCATTCTTAGTAAACTCAGTTGCAGCATGAACGCCTTTATACATAGTTTTAGTATCAACTATGCCCATAGTTAAACCGGATAATACTCCAGCATAAGCTGATTCAGCTTTATCTCGAAGTGTTAAATCTTCTTCCTTTTTACCAGTAATTTCTGCAGCATCTTTGATAGCATTAACCGCATCAAATACTGCCATACCAGCCATAGCGATTTGACCAACTACTGGAACCGCTTTTAATGCAGTCCCAGCACCCCTGGCTAGTACTTTTAAACCAACCTTAGCGGCGGGGCTTGAAACAACTTTACCTATAGCACTACCAGCTTTTCCGGCTATTCCAACGGCCTTACCGGCTATACTACCAGCAGATTTAAGCACGCCTCCAGCTTTACTAGCTATTCCACCAACGGCTTTAACTGCTCCACCAGCTTTACTTGCTACAGTGCTAGCAGATTTAATAGTAACACTTCCAGCGGCTTTAGCACCTCCAAATGCTTTACTAGCAAGTCCAGCAATACCTTTACCTGCACCACCAATAAGCTTACCAACACCTTTAACTCCTCCACCTAAAATCTTACCACCGAATTTCACAATACCTTTTCCGGCGGCACTAGCCATTTTACCAACAGGACCTAAGATTTTACCGGCCATTTTACCGATTGGTCCCATTAGTTTTGAAAAGCCTTGGCCTATAAGATTACCAAATTTTCCTAATATTTTACCAACAGGTCCTAGGATTTTTCCGACTAATTTTCCAATAGGCTTAAGCAATTTCATTATACCTTTACCTAAGAACTTGGCGAATTTTCCAATTGGTTTACCTAACGCTTTAAGACCTTGCCATGTTTTACTTCCTAGCCATTTAATGCCTTGCCACGTTTTACCTCCGAGCCATTTAATACCCTTCCATGCCCAGCCACCAAGCCATTTAACACCTTTCCATAACCAGCCACCGAGTTTAAGAAGACCTTTACCAATAAGTTTTAGAGGACCTTTTAAGAATTTCCAAAGGAAACCAGCAAGACCAGCAATAGCCCCGAAGAGACTACCTTTATCTTCTTCATCTTTCTTCTCTTCTGGAGCGTCATCTTTATTACTAATTACCGTTAATAAGTCAACAACTTCTTTACGATATTTTTCTTCTGCTTTCTCTGCAGCAACTTCATCAGAATCGGATGTAATTGATGCTCCAGCTTCTTCTGCTACAGCAGTAAATGGATTGGCTGATTTTTTATCATCTTTCTCTTTATCCTTTTTATTGGTTGGAGCCATTGCTGCTATAGGCATGGTTGAAGCATTAGTTTGCTCCACCATAGCAGGGCTTTCTTCGCCTTCTTCTTTTTTAAAACTAAAGAGTGAGCCAAATACACCTTTAATTCCAGAGCCTACTTTACTAAAAGCACCTTTAACACCAGAACCAACCTTACCAAAGGCTCCAGTAATTTTAGAACCAATCGAACCAAGTACTCCTAAACCTTTACCAAAAATATTTCCTAAAGGTTTGAGTAATTTACCTATAGGAGCAAATAACTTTCCAAGTCCTTTACCTAATAAAGATCCTAATTTTATAAATGGTACAAGCGGTAGAGTTAGGATCTTAAATGTTTTCAATAATCCTTTACCAATACTTTTAATTCCCTTAGCAATTTTACTTGGTAAACTCTTTAGATTTTCCCAGAACTTCTTAATCTTATCGCGCAGTTCCTTAATCTTTTCTTTAATAGTCTTCTTTTCTTTCTTTTCCTCTTTAGCTTCAGGATTTTCTTCTTTGGTTTCTACAGTGCCATTTCTAATATCACGTAATAATGAAACAACCTGTCTACGATAATTAATTTCTTCTTTCTTATTAGCTACTTCATCTGAACTTGTTTTAATTGGACTAATAGCAATAGCCCCAGTAACTATTGGGTTTTCAGTAACAAGTTTGTCTTCTTTAGATTCGGTTGGTGGTGGAGGAGGTGGTGGTCCAAGTAAGCCTACTGGTTCGGCGTGTTCTACTACAGCGGGTTTTTCTATTTCTCCTTCAGGTTCTTTTACTGCGCCAGGTAAAGGTATCTTTTTAGTTTGCTCTGGCTCAGGTTTTTCTTCGATAGGTTCAAATTCGCCATCAACCACTGGAGATTTAGGAACAGGAGTTTTTTCCGGTTCAATATCATCAGGCTTTGGAACATTTTCCATTGACAATACCGCCGGTAATATAAATTTGTCTCTAGTCTCTATTGCACCAACTCGTATTGCATCAGCTTCAATTTGTTCAGCCTTCATTTGCTTGGCAGCGGCACGCTTCGCCATTGTACCGACTAATGACTTAGAAGCCTTAACATTATCTTCTTTCTTCTTACCAAAGAATGATTTAACTAATGAAAAACCAAATTTAGGTAATGCCGTAACAGCTTGGAAACCAGCTTTAATCTTCTTAAATGGTGCAGTAATAGCAGATTTTAAATTAGCCGCTACCATATTAGCATAACCTTCAGAATCTTCTCTAAAGGCTTTCATATTAGCTATAAATCCGCCTTTAGCAAATATACGCCCTTCTTCATCACGAGTTCCCAATAATTCGCGACGAAAATCTTCAGCCATATCACCGGCAAGTGCATTAAGGAGATTACCTTCTTCTAATGCCTCATAATATCTCTTATATGTATCATTAAATGCTGTAGCAATACCAACCAGGGCTTCAGCGCGTTTTTTATCAATCTTTGCTTGCTTTGATTCTTCTTTTAAATCATCATTTAATTCAAGAAGTTGCTCATTAAACTCTTCTTTTAATTTTGATAATTGAAGTTGTTTAGTTTTATTCGAACGTCTTCCTCGAATAAACTTTGCACAATTATCAATATTTTTATTTTCAAGTAAAGTTAATTGTTGAAAATCTTTAGCTAGACCAAATTGGCGGCGGGAAGATATAATATTGTTCTGAACTGCTAATGTGGTGGCTTTAGCCGCTCGAGAATAATCAGTGTAAAAAGTCTTATTATTCTTCTCAAGCTTAGCTTGGTCTTTTTGCATATTCTTGAGATCACTAGTAGATAATCCCTGTTGTGTTACTACATAAACGATCCCTGCAGAATTACTGCTAAAAATATTGGCCATGCTAACCGTTATTTAAGATTTTTTTGATGAATCTTAGGCTTCGGCTGCAGTTTCAGTAGCAGCCTCATCCTTAGTATAATTGAGCGGAAAGAAATCAGAGAATGCAAACTTTACTGCGCGGATTGCATTTTCAACAACATTATGAGTATAATTGATAGTATCGATATTAACTGGTTTAACATCAGTTAAGCGATATCGACGATAAGTATTCTCCGTATTATTAAGTTTATGAATTAAGTCAACGTCGAAAGTAGCCGATAGTGTTTGTGTAAAAGATTTAATAGCAGCTGAATCTATAGCGGATGGTACAAATTGAATTGGTGCCGCATTCATATACATCCAGGCCAAGAAAAAGTTTTCAATAATAGAAACCTGTGTATCAAGAAATTTAACAGTAAATGTTCCTTCCTGTGGTAATACCATAGAATTCTTAAGAATTGTTTTAGTAACACCAGGGTTAACTTCGCCATATTGTTCACCTAATCTAATAATACCTTCACCACCATGCTCAATATTAGGAAGGTCGATACTATCTAAGTAAAAGTTTACATCCTTAGTAAAGTCGGAAAATGCTAATAATTCTTCGTATGGCATACCTAGTTTATAATACGCCATAAAAATATTTTCATCCAAATTAGTAAATGGATTGTTAAAATAAACAGAAAGATGAAAGTCTGTAGTTCTAGAGAAGCGATATCGCATCCCCTGAGATAATGCAGAACCTTCAGCGGCTTTTAAATTATTAACAAACTCTCGAAGTAGGTTTCCCATTAAGTATCAGAATTTACACCTTTATCAACTTTACCAGCAATAATAAATGCTTTAAACCGACCGGCTTCTATTTTCCCTTGATATGTGTCACTGTATATATTGGATTTAATACGTAGCTCACATTTATTAGCATCCAATGCTATAACATCCATAAATGCTTGGGTATTATTTTTAGTTTTATCATAAACAGTTACACAAATATTATCAGTTCCTAAATTATGCTCAATAACCCAAGAGTAGTAGTATTGTTTTTTCGGCCATTCTGAACCGGTTTTTTCCACTTTGCTTATTTCGCCATTAGTTGTGACATAGAATAATGGGTCATTGCCAGCAGTAGAAATATTACGATAGTAGCAAGATTCAAATGACCATTTTAATTGCCACCAACGGGTATTAGTAGAAGCTTGTGTAGTTGTTAAGTCACAAACATCTGTATAAATGTCAAAAACTAAGTATTGTTGTTGGTTTAAAACTGGTACTTCAAAAGCAATACTTCCACCACCAAATACAGATTGACCATATTCATTTACTGTAGTATTAGCCCATTCTGAATTAAAGATGGTAATTGTCGGAGTTTCAGAATCGCCGCCAAATTCATTATTAGTAACCCGATAAACTATCTGGGTATTACTATGTGGCCAGGAATATTGTCCGCTTTCATTAGTAGAACCATTTATACCACCTGGATTAGAAAGAGTAATGAATCCACGGACTTTAGTAAGTTCCACAACTTCACCATTTAATCGGCTATCGCTTGATTGGCTTACCGTATCATCTTCAAGGATATTACGAACGATACGAGCCTGAGTTGCCTGTTCAATAGTAACCCATTTAAGATCTGTTAATTTAACACGAATTCGAGCCCAATGTGGTTTTGGCGGAGAATAGGTAATAGAAGCGCCTTCACCATTACTTGGACGTAGTGGCCAGGCTGAATTAGAAGTAGCTTTAGATAGAGTATAATAATCCTCTGGCCAACTAGCTTTGCTTTTCTTAGGACAAACATATCGTTGGAAACCAACTAAAGCACCTAAAGTGGAAGGAGTTCCGTCTACTGTAAATCGCGGAAGTGCTGGCCAATATCGAGAAGTTGCAGGAACATCGGTAATATTTGCATCATCACTAAAGCAATATGGAAACATATTGCCTCGGGTATTAACAGTATTTTGAAGAAAGTTATGCTCTAAACAGGTTCGAAGGTAATTACCTTTACCTTTAACAATATTAGCAGTAGTTTCTTTTACTGAAGTATTTGCGCGTTCTTTAGTATTAGCATTATCCCAACCATAAATGAAATCAATGCTTCTAAAGATTTCATTATTAATGTAGGTTTTAGAAGTATTACCAGTTCTACCAAAATTATAATCGATTAGTGTACTTTCGGCCATTTAGAATTAAACTCCCTCTTTTAATACATATGCATGGAAGCTAAAGCAAGCACCATGGTTTTTAACAGTTGTAGATGCTACTGATTCAGTTGCAGCTGTACCAAACATCATTTGTGAAAAGTTTTCAATATCAAAGTTTGTTTTATCATTATCTTCTCGAGTTAAGTCAGCATTGTAATTAAATACTGAATTCATTGAGGTATTAGAAATTGTTTCTGGTCCTTTATAGCTACCAGTATCAAACAATGTTTTAAAATCATTAATACCATCGCTAGTAAGTTCTAAAGAAGCATCAGATGGGCGATAACGAACGATTGCTGAATTTGAAGCAATGTTAAGAGCAGCAGATGAATTTAGAACTGTTGCTGCGGTCCATGGCGCATCATAAATGATAATCGTATACCGAATTTCGCGAGAAGCAATAACCTTATCAGTAAATGAAATCTTTGTTTTATTATATCCTGGATTGAATGCAGAATTAATTGAAGCGCCGGAATCTTTAACTAGTTCATAATCTCCATATGCTGTAGATTCAGTATCAACAGAAACCTGTTTGACAACTAAATATCCAGTTGAAGAAAGCCCTGATTGAATTGGGATCTCAACATCACAAACAAGCATACCAGCTGAAGTCGGCGAAAATACTAATTCACAGAATGGATTAGCAACTACTCGCGGCGATTTACTAGATGTAGCAAAAGGATCTGATTGATTTAATTTATTATTAGCCCAATTTGTTGCGAAATAACGAATCTCTTTAGCGTCATCAATATAAAGGTATGGAAGCAATGCTCGAGCCGCAGGAGTCTCAGGCGTGGCTTGTGAAAACTTATTTACCGCGGTCATCATAGCATGTGATGGTACAATACATTCTTTAGATGGAGACACCGTTCCCGCAGTTTGTGTTGTATAATCATCGATAAGGCCATCGTATTCAGAGCCATCAAGATAAACAGTTTCCACCCATTTGGTTTCAGCGCGTTCCCAACCACAACGATAGTCCATTAATAGTTCAACAGAGCCAGATGGATGAACCACAGTTTTATAATTTGAAATGTTTATTCTAGCATCGAAAATACCGTATTCTGTTTCACTTTTATAAAATGATAACCATGGTAATCTAAATAAGCCGTTATACTGAATATGGATAGCATTTATTAATGTTCTACCAAGTACAGCACTTCGATAAAACTCAATATTAGTGAGTTTTTCAGCAAAAGTCGAATTTAGTGTACCAACGTATTCTTCACCATCAATTCGAATACTTCCATTGAACTGATACTTACGATTTGCCCAATCGATAACCAATCGAGCTTTAATGGCTCTGGTATCTTTTTCTGTAGCAATATCAAAACCGGTATCATATTCTAAAACCGTCTTTGTAACATTATCAGATGGATAATACTTACCTGATTCAAAAAATGCTTTGCCAGAGCTTCCACCCTCAATACTAGAAATACGAGTATATGAACCATGTTTAGTTACATAGCCTACATAATAATTAGATGCGGTTGATGGATTTGGCGAGCTAACAGCATTATAATCCATAAACGCGTTTTGGATCTCATCGGTTTTACCAGAAGTATAAGTTCCTCGGCTGCCAAGTCCGGAAAGTGAAAAACTTTCAAATTCAATTTCTGGCGAAATCGAAGTAGGTTTTAAAAGTTCAACACCAATAAAATTAAGAAGAACATATTGATTACAATCATTGGTTATCTCTTTAAAATCCGCTTCCGTTTTGGCTTGTTCAGCATCAATCACATTAGAAGTTTTATAAATGAATTCGAATACTAAATTAACACTCCCAATTTCTCGGTCTTTAGAGGTGATCGGAATTTCAATAACCGAACCATAACCACTATCCGATTTGGATCGGCCTAAACCTGCAGAAGATAGAACGACGATATCTGAATCAGTAATACTTGTATCATCGGCTCCAAAGCACTCACCAGGTACCTTAAAGACGTTAGTATAAGGCATGGTATTATCTGCAGCAGTTTCAAAGAAACTTTGAATTAGTGTATGGATCGATCGAATAGAAGAAGTGACATAACTAGTTTGATTTACTGTTTTAATCGCAGAGAAATCAATCGGGACAATTACCTGAACCGCACCTAAAGTTTTTATTGTTTGAGTCTTGCTACCTTCTTGACCTACAATAGTGCCTTTTTGACGTAAACCTAAACGTTTAGAAAAAGATTTATTTTTTATGTTAGACCACCAGGTATTAGCGGCGTCGTCGTAAATGTATCCAAGCCAATTAATACTACTATCGATTCGGTTAACAGCCACATCACTAAGGGCCGGCGATTCTTCAGTGCTATATGAATCCCAATTGCTTGTAGGACCAAAGGTGTTAACTGCGGCTTTAGCAAATTCAGTATATAAAACCGGGTGAGGAGTATCAATATCATTTGTAAACCGTCCGAGTATATAAGAATTGGCTTTAAGGTAAGTGGTAAGTTTTTTAGGATCATTACTACTCTCGCCGCTATCATTGTTAGTTTCAACTTCAATAGCGCATTGTGGTTTTAAATTACCGGCAGAAACACTCTTTGAAGTTCTTACTGGAAGGCCATTTGGATTAATTGATTCTAATGCTAAGAATTCAGTATCAGTAATTTCTGCAGAAGCTTTTAATGAATTAACTGAAGAAGTTTGAGCAACTACCGCAAATTGTGAATAAAGTTTCTTAATTTCAGTAAATGGAAGATCTGTTTCTACAAGTTCTTCAGCGTCCCAAGATCCAACACCGTTAATAATAACCCAAGAGTATTTTTCTTCACCAGTAGTAGAATCAGCACCACAATAAACTGATTTGAACATGATGGATGAATATTCATCCCATTCTAAGTCATTGGTAATATATGAGTTCGATGTAGTATCCCATTTAATACCATCCGAACAATAGAAGTTAGGACCGCCTTGGATATAATCGAAATTAGGATCTCCTGTATCAGAAGTATTGTTATTATATGGAAAGATTACAACCTTAGGGTTAGCTTTAGAAGAGGTAATACCAGTATGTTCATTACGAGTCCGATTTGTCTTACCACGCATAATAGCAACACAAAGGCCAACATTTAATCGTGCGGGAGGAAGAACAATATAACAATCTTCTTCAACAATATTGTATTGCCATACCCCACCAGTACTTGTCACGCGGGAATTAGCCCAGACAAGATTACAATTATCATCAACAGATAAAAAGGACCCAATATCGTTTTGGGTAACACGTAAGTCTGATGCTATTGTTTTAATGTCTTTGTATGCCATCGATGAATATATGCTTGCTAACTTTCTAT
>CAVIPP010000023.1:0-19009 GCA_963644615.1 Oscillospiraceae bacterium | reverse complement strand
CCGTTTGCTAGTAGCATTAATCCAAACATAGTTTTGCCTCCAGATACATTATATAGGAATAGCTAAATAAATGAGCGCGGGAGTTAATAGTAGATTTACCAGTCATTTTTGTAAGCGCTTATAAATTTAGAAAGATAATTGTTGCAATTGCTCAACTATAACGTTATAGTTAGATTAAACAAGGGTATGAAAACGCTTTTACAGAAGATAATACTACCGCTCATAAGTCTGTTTTTATGCGGCTGCGGTGAGTCTCATTCTTCATCTTCAACAACCTCTATTACCTCATCAACTAGTGAGACAGTAATTGTCGAACCTATAGTTGGTAAAAATAATAATTATCAAAATCCTATTCATCCATTGGTAAACGGAGTAAAAACACCGACATATATTGCAGATCCATATGTTATTAAGGATGGATCTGATTATTATCTTTATTGCACACAAACAGATGTCTATACTCCAACATTACAATTTGTTAGAGGGCCAATATTCCATTCCACAGATATGGTTAATTGGACATATAAGGGAAATGTATTCTCTTCATATAATCCGACTTGGGGAACAAGTGGAGCAGGTGTTTGGGCTCCAACAGTTCTTAAATTAGGAGATAACTGGGTCTATTATTATTCTCTTTCAACCGGAGGAGATACAAATCCTGGTATTGGAGTGGCTATATCATTGACTCCTTATGGACCTTGGGATCATAAAGGTAAATTATTTTTCTCTGAGGAAATTGGAGTCACTAATTCTATTGACCCACATGTATTTGTTGATGATGATAAGGTTTACATGGTCTTTGGATCTTACGGAGGACTCATTAGTCTTATTGAACTTGAAAGCGATGGTCTATCTTTAAAAAACGGAGTTGAATATCAAAAAGAAAATAAAGTTTCGCTTGCAGGTTTTGAAACTTTTGCGGTGGAAAACTATGAGGCTTCATTTATCTTGAAAAAGGATGGATATTACTATCTCTTCCTTTCGACAGGTACTTGCTGCAGTGGCGTAAAATCTTCTTATCATGTTGTCGTAGCAAGAAGCGAAAAACTAACTGGACCATACACCGATTCAAAAGGACGGGATATGTTTCATCCTAATCGTGGAGATAATGTTGTTGTTCCTACATTGGGAAGTGCGATGGGTGTCGGACATTGTTCTGTTATGATGGACGAAAACAATAACTATTGGATGTATTATCATGGATACAATCCTAAGTCTACGTACGCTGATTCACGCGTTTTATATTGCGATGTTTTATATTGGGACAATGATACAGGAATGCCCTTTGTTAATGGCACAACATTAGCGAGTAACGAAGTGGAAATGCCTGGCCCATATATTAAGGCTTTGGAGGAATAATAGTATGAAAAAAAGAACAGTTAAATTACTTCCTATCTTCATAATTCTATTAAGTAGCTGTTCTGGAGCTAATAATTATTCATCTATTTCTCATAACTCAGACTCTCAAGAAAACAGCGATAATTCATCAAATTCAAGCAACAATCAAGATTCTGAGACAAGTAAATCATTAATTACAACGACTTATTCTAATCCGTTAACTTTTTATAAAATTGACGGCAATGTTTATGATGTTTCAGCCTGCGATCCAGATATTATTCAAGGTGATGATAATTATTGGTACATGTATTGCACAAATTGTAATGTCGAAGACTTAAACGGCAATATGAAATTTGCATTAGGGCCAATTTTTAAATCATCTAATCTTCACGAATGGCATTATGCAGGAAATGTTTTTGATGGAAATGCTGGCGCTTCGACTTGGGGAACTAGTGGTGCTGGAGTGTGGGCGCCTTCCGTAATTAAAGTTGGCAATAAATACAATTATTATTATTCTCTTTCTTCTTGGGGAGACGCTAATCCAGGCATAGGCTTAGCTGTTGGCGATTCTCCAACTGGTCCTTGGAAACACTATAAGAAACTTATAGATCAAAATATGACAGGCGTAAGAAACGGCATTGATCCCCAAGCCATTTATATCGGGGAAGAATTATATTTAATTTGGGGCAGTTTCTTCGGAATTGGATGCATAAGGTTAACCGATGATGGTACTGAGCCATTTTACGGAACAGAAAATCTTAAAGATTATGTCACTTATATAGTTGATAACAACCGTGGTGATGAAGGTATGGATGTCGATGTTAATTTTGAAGGAAGTTATGTAATTGAACATGAAGGCAAATATTTCTATATGGGTTCACAAGGAACCTGCTTAGAAGGACTAAAATCTACTTATCGTGTTAAGGTCGGCGTTTCCGATAGTTTCTTTGGCCCATATTATGGAAGTGATGGAAAAGAGATTACAGATTCAGAAGGATCTTATGGTGATTTAGTGATTGGCCCAGATAGTAATGTAGCCGGTACAGGTCATCACACAATTGTAAAAGATAATGTTGGTGAATATTGGATTATTTACCATGGATTTAATATAAACAGTGATTATAACGAGAATAGAATCCCATTCATGGATAAAATTTTGTGGGACGATAATGGTTTTCCATATGTAAAAAATAAGGTTGCATCAGTTGGTACTGTTTTACCTGGGCCAACTGTTTATAAAGTTTAAAAGGAGCTAACTATGAAAAGAAAATTTGCATCAACATTTCTATTAACCTTATCACTTCTTGCATTGGCAGGATGTAATGGAGGTGATAACACCTCCTCTGATATGCCTATCGATGAGGAGGGCGATATTACTCGTGACGAAAACGGGAATATTATCTATGATAATGTTGAATTAAATTTATGGACAGTTACGACAGGCGATGATGCAATTGTTCAAGATAGCATCATTAGCCAATTTAATAGTTTATATGAAGGAAAAATTAAAGTTACTGCTCAACATACATCACGTTATGATTTAGAAACTAATCTAACGTCAACAATGGAATTTGATAAAGCGAATGGTCCTGATATTCTCTTTAATCATGGAAATCGCGTCAGCGAATATAATGACCGTGGTTGGCTTTATCCGATTGAATCCTATTATACAAAAGCTGATGTGCCATTGGACAAAGATGATTATGTTGATTCTTTGCTAGATGCGACATCAATTGACGGAACGATGTACGCTACACCTATTGACGTGCATAGCACAATGATGGAAATTCGTGTTGATATTTTAGAAAAAAATGGTTTAGAAATTCCAACCAATTATGAAGAATTATGCGCATTGAGCAAAACTGTGGTTGAAAAAGCTCGCGCTGGTCAATTTTGGATTCGCGGCGAAAATAGCGAAAATAAACCAGCGACTGAATGGCGTTTAGCTAGTACGGCTGAAGATTATACTGTTTTCCCAATCGCTTATGGCGATATGTGGGTGCATGAATTTGTCGGTTATACTGCCGCGGTACAAAATGGTGCTTCATTAGTGGCAAGTGATGGTAAACCTGGCTGGAATAGTCAAGAAACAATCAATGGTTTACAACTTCTTAGAAATTGGATGTGGCCTGATTCTTCTTCGAAAAATGAATATGCTTTGAGCAAGTCATATGGAACCGATTATGATGTTGGCGATGCCCCTTTTAGAGCAGGCACTTGCATTTTTAAACTTCAAGGACCATGGACTTATACTAAGGAAATGAACGATTTTGATATTCTTTTAGCAAAAGATGGCGGAGCAAAAAATATCACAACAAGAAATATTTCTTATATGTTTGCTCTCGATAAAAATAGCGAAAACGCCGGAAAAATTAAAGGCGAAGGACATTCAGTTATGCTAACAAAATGTGTTACAAGTCAAACAAAGGCTTGCGCAGCAGCTGTTTTTGCGGATTATCTTTCATATTTTAGTGGCATTACTTGGGCTAAAAGTGGTCATATTCCTGCTGTCAAATCAGTAGCCAATTCGAGCGACTTCAAAGATGATGCAACTTATGAAGCATATGTTAAATATTGGGGAACACCTGATGATTATGTTGTTGTTCCGCCAACCAAATATTATTCATATATTGATACATATTTTAAAGCTTGCGTTCAACAAGCGATGTCAAGTTCAAATAAATCGCAAAGCATTCAAGAGATTGTTAACAAACAATATAACGATTGTTTAGGTTATATCGCTTTATACGCATAAATATAACTAACTAATGGCAAATATGACTAAAGAAGTTGACTTACTTGAATACGCATCGCGTAAAGAAAGAAATAAAAATTCTCTACGTAAGTGTTTTAATGTAGCGGGATTCTTGGGTCCTTATGCGGTTTGTTTTGCCATGTTTTTTATCTTTCCATTAGTTCTAGGAATCATCATTGCTTTCTCGGGATTTAATGGTAAGTCGATAATGCCATCCTCCTTTGTTGGCTTTGATAATTTTGTTGCTATCTTTACTAATGAAGTGGTGGCACGAGACTTTTGGAATAGCGTTTGGGTTACTATTAGATTTTGTTTGGCTATCGTGCCTTTATCACTTGTCATTCCATTTGGTTTAGCGTTATTAATTAACACAAAATGTAAAGGATATAAAGTGTTTAGAGCTCTTATCTATGTTCCAGGCATATTTCCTTTAACTGCAACAGGCTTAATTCTATTAAGAATGTTCGGCTATCAATATGGTTGGATCAATAATTTCTTTAATTTAACTATTGATTGGTTTGGCGAATATAATGCAACTTGGTTTATGGTCGGATTCTTCTGTATTTGGTGCGGAATCGGCGGTAATTTCATCATTTTATGTGCCGGTCTTGAAAACGTTGATAAGACACTTTATGAAGCAGCGGATGTCGATGGTTGTAGCGCTTGGCATAAATTCATCCACGTTACTTTGCCCGGCGTTAGGTCGCAATTATTCCTTGTATTATTTACAACATTTATCGGCTATATGAACGTTTATGGACAGCTATTCATTTTGGCTAGCGACAATACAAATCCTGATTTTAAAAGCGCAGTTTACCGCATTCAGGATATTTTAACAGGCTCATCTAAAGGATATGGCTATGCCGCAGCGATGGCTATTATGTTAGGACTAATTATTATTGTCATAGCAATTTTACAACTTAGATTAGACAAAGAAAGAAAGGTAGGTCACAGGCGTAAAGATGAATACTACGCGTGGAAAGCAAACAACTAAAATCATTGCTTTTATTATTCTTGTTTTAGTGTGTTTTATCATGCTACTTCCGATTATTTGGGGTGTTTTCGGTAGCGTCCGTAAAAGTGCTGATTTTGCTAGTAATCCTAAGAGTTTCTTTCCTAGCAGTTGGGACGCCTTTACTTTTGATGGCTACATTGAATTGTTCTCAAAAACACAATTTGATTCAGCGCGTAGCAATGAATATTTTCCAATATGGAACTGGTTGTTTAATTCCTTAATAGTTTCTATTGGAGGAACATTACTTTATTTAATTATTGCCGCACTTGCAGCTTATGCCTTTACTTTCTTAGATTTCAAATGGCACGATAAGATTTTCTATTTTCTTATCGCTACGATGACAATTCCTGGAATTATTTCAACTACTCCTCAACTTATCAATATGAATCTATTAGGAGCATATAAGAGTTTATTAGGCCTTATCCTTCCTGGATTAGGTGGGGTCTATGGCGTATTTCTCATTCGCCAATTCTTCTCAAATATACCAAGAGATTTAATCGAAAATGCTCGGATGGATGGGGCTAGCAATTTAAAGATATTCTTTCATGTCGTCTTGCCTTTAGGTAAATCAGCTTTATTTGTTCAAGGTTTATTTGGCTTTATGGGCGCGTGGAACGATGTTCAATGGGCTCAACTCATTATTGGAAACGCCCCGAGAACAACCTGGACTTTAGCGTTTGGATTAAAAGTTTTATCTGATAATTCTGAATCTTACGAATCGATAACACTCGTTCTTGCCAGCGCAGTAATCGCGATGATTCCAATCCTAATTGTCTATTTATTTGCTCAATCAAAAATTATTGAAGGTGTTGCTAATACTGGAATTAAACGTTAGAGAGGAAAAATTATGATCGATAGAAAAATGGATAAAAAAGAAGCTAACAAACTTCTAAAAGAGAACAATAATCGTCTAGTTGATGAATCTTTAACTGAATTTGTATCCTTACAGAATATTAACAAGATATATCCTAATGGTTTTCAAGCTGTTTATAACTTCAATTTAGATGTCAAACCTCAAGAATTTATTGCTTTAGTTGGACCTTCGGGATGTGGCAAATCCACAACACTTCGTATGATTGCAGGTCTAGAAGATATATCTGATGGTTCATTATTCATCGACAAAGTTTATTCAAATTATTTACCTAGTAAGGATAGAGATATCGCAATGGTTTTCCAAAGCTATGCCTTATATCCTCAAATGAACGTCTATGACAATATTGCCTTCGGTTTAAAAATGCGCCATCTTCCAAAAGAGGAAATTCAAGAGAGAGTATTCTCTGCGGCTAAAATACTTAATTTGGGCGATTTATTAGATAGAAAGCCAAAGATGCTTTCAGGTGGGCAAATGCAACGTGTCGCCTTAGGTAGAGCAATTGTTCGTCAAGCGCGCGTGTTTTTGATGGATGAACCGTTATCAAATCTCGACGCAAAGCTTCGTGTTCAGATGAGAAGCGAAATTATTCGCATTCATCGCGAAGTTAAAGCGACGACAATCTATGTGACTCACGATCAAACAGAAGCGATGACGATGGCTAATCGCATTGTCGTCATGAACAAAGGGTTTGTTCAACAATGCGGTAAACCGATTGATATTTATAACAATCCTAGCAATTTATTCGTTGCTACATTCATCGGCTCACCTTCGATGAATGTCATTAAAGCAAAGATGAATAAACATCATGTGTCCTATGATGAATATGAATTTAAATTAGGAAAAGATTTTAAAAAGGTTTCCGAAGCATTCTATAAAGCTCAAATTGAAAAGATTAATGCTTTGAAAAAAGATGAGAATTTGAGTGAAATTGCGATAAAGCAAATTGAATCAGCAAATATTTATGTTAAACAAAGCGCTCCTATCAGTGCACCTAAAAAGAAATTGTTTAATTTTAAACACAAAGATAAAAAGGTCATTGAAGTGATGAAAGAAACAGAAATACATAAGCGACTCGATGAATATTTAGACGCGTTTGATTTATTGTCTCAAGGCGATGGCGAAGTATTTATTGGGATTAGACCCGAGAACTTTTATTTAGCCAATAGCAACAATTTATCCAACCCTTCAAAACCAATTGATGTTGAGGTTGAGATGGTTGAACTATTAGGCACTGAATACATTATTCTTTTCCATCATTTTGGCGTGGAATTGCAAGCCAAAATCTTCGATGGGAAACCTATCAACATTGGCGATCACATAAGCCTTGTTTACGATTTAGACAAGGTTCATGTTTTCGATATAGAAAGCGGATTAACTATAAAGTAAAGGAGGACATATGCGAAAGAAATTCCATTCTATAATGCTATCTGCATTAGCTGCTTTAACTCTTATCGGTATGACATCATGTAATGGTGATAGTAGTAGCAGCAACGATTCAACAACTACGAGTCAAAGCGATGATTATGAAGGTCCATATAGTATCAAATTAACTGCGGTTGGCTCAACAACAATCAAGGTTTCAAAAACAGTTTTGATTAGAAGTACAGTCTCAGGCACTACTGAAAAAGACGTGACTTGGTCATCCAGTGATGAAAGTGTTGCTACAGTTGATAAAGGCACTGTTACGGGTGTTTCGGTAGGAACAGTTACAATTACAGCATCATTAGCCATTGAACCTAGATGTAAAGCTTCAATTGAGGTAACGGTTTTAGAAAGTCAAGCGCCAAAAAGTTTAACTATCACTGGATATAGTAGTGAAAGTCAATGGGCTGATGAAAATTTACAACTATATGTAACTGCAGATAATCCTGATGCATCAACGCTTGTTACTTGGACAACGAGCGATAGCAGTGTTGCATCGATAAGCGACTCAGGGTATGTATCCTTTCTTGATAAGGGTGATGTAACAATTACGGCGACTTCTCAACAAGATACAAACGTATCGGCGAATGTAACATTTAATGTTAAAAAAGGTTTCTTTTATAGTGATAAAGGCTCTCCATATTGGGATTTATCACATCAATCAGATGAAACCAATCCGTATGTTTATATTTCGGATTCAACACCTTCAGGTTATCATTCTTTATATTTTAAAGGTGTAAAAAGCACCAAATACTACGCATCAGTTACTTTTGAGATTAAAAAGCAACTTTCTACATGGGTTTGGCAAGGCATTGGGCTTGGTCATGGACTTAGCGAAGATTCGACTCGTTATTTCTTATTTTCACCTGTAGTTCCTAATCAAGGGAATGCTTATCAAAAGACAATTGTTAAGGATTTACCTAATGAATCGTGGCCCGCTATTACAACTCGAAGCCAAAATTGGGGTCAAAACGGATTAAATGATATTGATGTTAATAAGCCGATCACTATATCCACAATTAGAGATGGTAACGACTATTATTATCTTATAAATGACAAGTTATATTACTTCGACAATGCCACTATTTATGACGAGGTTGAGACATATCCAATATTGTGCGCAATTGATGAAGAAGTAAAAGCCTATAATTATAAATTTGAAAGTGATTCGGCCAAAATCGATGAAATGCTTAAAGATGAAAAATATAAAAAATCATTCTATTCATCGAATAGTAATATCGTCTACTACGATTCAGATTCTCATTTCACTTTTGAATCATTAACCACATTAAGCAAGGATAATAAAGTCATGTCCTTGGGTGATAAAGCAAAAGTATATGGTGATTTTACAGTTGAATTTGACGTTAAATCGCTTAAGTACAATGACACACATATAACCAAAGGCTTTACTGGCTTGACAGTTAATTTTTCCAAATACGAATCTGCTGATAGCGTCAATAGTTTTATGCTAGGCAGAAGTTCGATTCAAAGTAGCAATACTGGAACGATTGCTCGATTTGCTGAATGGAATTATCAACAGTCAATGGATGATGCAGGTGCTGTTTCGAAATATCTTGAAACGTCTAATGCAATGGTAAGTGATCCATTAGCAACCAATCACGTTAAAATTACTCGAACAGTCGAAAATTCTATGTCCTATTTCCGCATGTACGTCAATAAAGTTGAATGTGCGTTTGACGTTAAATCATATGCGGATGATGAAATGAGCTCTAAATACACAAATGCGTATCTTATTTGGGTTGCGGGCGAATATTCATCTTCAGTTGTTGAAAATTTCACATTCACAATGAATTAAACATATTGAAAGGAGCAAACAATGAAAAAACACAATATGTTATTGGCGTTATCACTTGTTGCTATGTTAACAAGCTGCGCCACTTCAACATCTAGTTCCACCGATAAATCTAGCGGTGGGGAAACATCGGTAACAACTGATACATCGAGTGAAGATTCGGGTGGAAGCGAAACCCCAACACCAACCCCTTCGGTTAAAATTACCTCTAGTGAGACAAGCGTCTATATAACTAAACAATTAACATTGACAGCCGAAGCAAAAGATACGACCGATTCAATTGTTTGGACAAGTAGCGATACGACAAAAGCTACTGTTAATGGCGGCGTTGTTAATGCTCTTGAAGCAGGCGAGGTTAAAATTACCGCTGCTTTAAGTAAAGATGCTTCAGTTAAAGATGAAGTTAACATTACGGTATTAGATACAATAGTTGATACGAGTGTTAACGTGGCTTCTTGGGATTACTCTAACGTTTTCCAAGCTGAACCAACAATTACTCCAGTCAAAAAAGACAATACAAACGACATTAAGACTTATGCGGCGTTCAAAGATGTTAAAGGCAAACAATATGTAGCAAAAGCTCATTTTGATGTAAAAAGTTATGGAGATTGGGCTTGGAATACACTGACGATTGGCCATGCTGATGGAGATGGTAAAATTTATTCTACAGCCTTCTCGCAAAATCCTAAAAAGATGATTACTTTAATTAGTGATTCTCTTAATGGTTGGCAAAAATTTGATGGAACAATGTCGGATAGGTCGCAAATTTGGAATCAACACGATTTAAATTCGCTTGATATTACAAACGGTGTAGATGTTATGTCGGTTCGTGATAATGGAGACTTCTATTTCTTCTTAAATGGAGAATTGTATTGGAAGGATGGCGAAGGTTTCAACACTTTTGATGAAATTGATACTCAACCTGTCATTTACCTCAATGGAGTAGAAGCTGAAGTGAGCAAAATGTCAGTTTCCACAGAGGCAGAGGAGGTTAAAAAAGTTGTTGATGCCGCTTCAAGCAAAAAGTTCTATCCAACATTTAAAAACAATGTCGAAATAAGTGAAGATCAAACTCAAATCAAATTCAAAAATACTGATGATATCACAACAAACAATAAAGATGTGGCTGCCAAATCAATTGGCGATGCGGCATTATTACCTGCTAATAAAGAAGCTAAAGTCGAATTTGATTTAGTTATCGATTCATGGGGTAGTAAGGATAGTACACCTGCCGTTTGCGTAGATATGAAACATTGGGATTCTGGTGTCAACGAAACAAGAACATATTTAATTGGTCAAAATGCAATTTCATTCGCCGGTTGGAATTATGGTGGTGATATGGTTGCTGGTTATCCAGCTGGGGCTACTAATTATAATGACGGATCTTCAGATATTAGAATGTCGGAGAATAAAACATACCATGTTGTTTGCACTCGTTTAATGACATCAACAAGTCAAGATTGTAAACTTGATGTTTTAGATGGAAGTAAGACAATTGCTACAAAAACACAGGGTTGGGCTGAAAGTTATACAGGAAATGTTGTCATCTATTTCTCTGTTAGAAACGTCAATGCCACAATTAGCAATATCACATTCAATATATAATTAACTAATTAAAATTTAAAGGGAGGGAACTTAGTTTCCCTCCCACACAAAGATATGATTACGTTTGATAAAAACAATAAATTATTCACTCTTAAAAATAAGAATGTTATGTATGCCTTTTTCATTAATGAATTAGGGCAATTACAGCATCTTTATTATGGGAAACCTAATGATGATATAGATATAAAAGCTATATGTGATTTAGGTGAAGATTGGTCTAGACATTATTATGACTATAAGGATAATGAAGAAAAAGTTACTCGATACACTTATGTCAATAGGTCAATGTTTGAGATTCCTACAAGCGGATATGATGACAATAGATTAAAAATGATTGATATTTTTACTCATAAGAGTGATTTTCGTTTTGTCAGTTATCAAATTATTAAAGGAAAATATTTCTCATCAACTCTTCCTCATTTTCTTGATGAGGAAAAAGAAGGAGAAACGCTTTCTATCCTTTTAAAAGACACGAACAAGAATATATATCTTCATGTTTATTATTCAATTTTAGATGACTACCCAATCATCTTTAAGAATCAAATATTAGAAAATAAAGATGAAAATATATTTTTAAATAGAGCTCATACAATTAACTTAGATATAAATAGAGGCGATTTTGATTTAATCCATTTTCCTGGCGGATGGTGTAACGAAAGACAAATATGTCGCGAGACACTTAACCGTGGAATTAAAAAGATTTCATCGAACACCGGGCGTAGCTCACATGAAGAAAATCCATTTATTTATCTCTGCGATAAAGATACGACTGAAAATGGTGGAGAAGTCTATTCCTTCTCCCTCCTTTATAGCGGCAATTTCTCCTTTGAACTCGAGATTGATAAATATAATCAAACTCGAATAAGTGGTGGTATTAATGACGAAGATTTTTTCTTTGAAGTGAAGAAAAATGAAAGTTTTGAATTCCCTGAAGCCATTATGGGCTATAGCGATAAAGGAATAGGCGATTTATCAAGAAAAACACATGATTTAATTAGAAATCATCTTCTACCTAAATGCGACCCTGAACTAAAAGAGACAATCCTCCTTAATTCATGGGAAGGATGCTATATGGATTTTGATACGGAGAAAATTATCTCTTTTATCAATACAAGTAAAAAGGTTGGGGCTAGATTATTTGTTTTAGATGATGGTTGGTTTTTATCAAGAAATGACGATTCTACATCGCTGGGCGATTGGCTAGTCGATGAAAAGAAGATTGATTTAACTAGAATTATTGATGAGTGCCATAAAAACAATTTAAAATTTGGTCTTTGGTTCGAACCGGAGATGATTAATCCAAAATCTAAATTATTTAGTGAGCATCCTGAATATGCAGCAGTTAGTTTAAAAAACAACCCATATTTATCAAGGCATCAATTGCCGTTAGATTTGTGCGATAATGAAGCGGTTAATAACATCTTCGCTCAAATGTGCAAGATATTTGATAAATATGATATTGACTATGTCAAGTGGGATCATAATCGGACGATTGATTCAGCATATTCATCGACATTGGATAATCTTCATCAAGGTGAATTTTATCATCGAAATATCTTGGGATATTATCATCTAATTGGTGAACTTAAGAAGAGGTATCCACATATTTTCTTTCACGGTTGTGCCTCCGGCGGTGGTCGATTTGATTTGGGCGCGCTTTATTATACTGCGGACATTTGGACAAGTGATAATACCGACCCGATTGACCGCTTATTCATTCAATATGGAACGAGCATGCTCTATCCATTGACGACGATGGGCTCACACGTATCGAATAAAGTGACAACATCATATGAAACTAAAGCAAATATTGCTTTGTTTGGGACATATGGATTTGAATTTGATCCCAATAAATTAACTAATAAAGATATCGATGAACTATTAAAAGTAAATGCTATCTTTGATAAATATCATAAAGAAGTTATTTCCGATGGCGATTTATATCGCGTTGATTCACCATTTGATGGAATTATGTTTAATATTAATTGCGTTAGCAAAGATAAAAGCAAAGCTTTATCTTTATGCGTTAATTTAGTTGAATTAGATGGTTTAGTCATTCGCATTCAAGGATTAGACCATTTTAAAAAATATAAAAATAGCTTTGATGAAACGGTTCACAATGGCAATTTTTATGAAGAAGTTGGAATTGTTGTTAAGGGAAAAATTAACAAATATTCGAGTTTTCTAACAATTTTAGAGGAGGAGATATAAGTGCTATTAAAAGATATAGTTATTCGCGATCCATTTATTTTAAGAAATGATGCAGATAAAACATATTATTTATATGGGACAACCCCTTCTTATGAAGGCATTGGTTTTTATTGCTATTCATCAAAAGATTTAATAGATTTTGAAGGCCCATTTAGAGTTTTTACACCTTATAAATACTTTTGGGGCACGAGAGACTTTTGGGCTCCTGAAGTATATTGCATTAATAATAAATATTATTTGCTCGGCACTTTCTATGCATCAAATCATAAAAGAGGATGCCAATTATTTGTAAGTGACTCTCCTAAAGGCCCATTCGTTGAATATAGTGAGTTATTAACTCCACCTGAGTTCGAGGCGTTAGATGCAACGCTTTGCTTTGATGAAGATAATAAGCCTTATATCGTTTTTTGCAGAGAATGGCTTCAAACAATGATTGGCGAAATGTGGAGGCAAAATCTTACTCCAGATTTAAAAAAACGCGATGGCGAGCCAATTTATTTATTTAAGGGTGATGACGCAAAATGGGCATCAACCGATGTGTTTTTCTCAGATAAGAAGGTATGCATTACCGATGGACCGTATCTATATAAAAACTGTAAATATAAAGCTTTGCTTTGGTCGACATTTGTCGATCATAAAAATTATGGGTTTGGTTATGCTCTCTTTGATGATAAAACGAATAAGTGCATTCAATCAAAAAAGGCTCTGCCAATTGCTAATGGAGGTCACTGTATGGTTTTTAAAACATTTGATGGGCATGATAAGATTACATTTCATTTCAATGATAAGCCTGGCAAAGAACGGGCGAAAATAATGTCGATTCATTTCCTTGATAATGGAGAATTGACCATCTATGAATAAGCGCATAGTTTCCTCTTTATCTCTTACTTCAACTTTTCTTCTTATGCTAACGTCTTGTGCTAATAACTATAATAGCAGTAATGATAGTCAATCATCTTATGATTCTTCTTCATCGATTGAGGAAAAAGATAATACGGTGCAGGTTATTATCCTTCTAGGTCAATCGAATATGGAAGGACACACTTATTCGATGTATTTATCAAAAACCGCTCCTGATAAAGTTAATGAATACGTTAATGGATATGATGATATACAAATTTCATTCCATAATTCAGGAGATTATTCTTCACTCAACCAATTCACCAAGGTTAAATTAGGCCAAGGAAAAACTGAAAACCATTTTGGTCCTGAGATAGGTATCGCTGAGAAAATGGTTGAAGCGAATAAAAAGAATGTATATTTAATTAAGTATGCCTGCGGGGCAACATCTTTATCTGGACACTGGATTTCTCCGTCGAGTCGAAATAATACGCCTGGTGGAATAATGTATCAAGGTGCGGTGGAATATATCTTAGATTCGATTAAACAATTAGAAAGTTTGGATCTTTATCCTGAAATCAAGGCAATTTGTTGGATGCAAGGAGAAGATGATTCTAATGGAAGTGAATATAATAACTACTATACGTATACCAAAAATTTTGTCCACGATTTACGAGAAGATTTAAAATTATATATGGCTTTAAATGGTATCGGCTTTCTTGATGCTGCGATTGCGAATAACGATGTTTGGAAAGAACATGATATTATTAATGATGCGAAGAAAAGAAATGCCGAGGAAGATGAATTATCTATTTTCATTGATACAAATGAGGCTATGTTAACTACTAACCATGAGCCTATCGGCGCGATTGATGTCTATCATTACGACTCCGATTCAATGATAAAATTAGGCCATCTATTCGGCGATGCTTTATTAAAATATTTTATTGATTAAAATGACTAAAAAAACCGTTTCATTAAAAGATATTGCAAATGCATTAAATTTATCTGTTGATGCGGTTAGCAAAGCTTTAAGAGATTCTGATCAAATTGGAGACAACACAAAGAAAATAGTTAAAGCAAAGGCTAAGGAGATGGGCTATGTTAAAAATTCATCTGCATTAGCATTAAAGACAGGCAAGTCAAACAATATTCTTATATATATAAATAGCTTGTATAACCAATACTTTTCTATCATGGCTACAGAGCTCATTAAAGAAATTGAAAAGAATGGTTATACGAGCACGATTTGCTTTACGAATAGTTTCTTTTTAAAGATTGAGAATTTAAATTTTTCGGAAGTGAATAGATGCTCGGCAATCATTTCCTTAGTTGAACCGACAGATGATGTTACGAATTATTTAGAAGAAAACAAAGTCGCTTTCTATTTAATTGGCATTAAACCTAATCAATCATATCCTAATTATGCGATTACCGATGACTATACGGGAGGATATAAGGTTGGCGAATATTTCGCTTGTTCTTCATTTAAAAGCGCAGCCTATGTTACCAATTCTCCTTCCGAGACATCATTTAGGCGTAGAAAAGGGTTTGTTGATGCGATATCTTCACTTTGCTCAAAGCAATATAAGTCTTTCCCGTTAGAAGAATTGGATGAGAACATTGAACAAATTGTTGATAAGATACATGAAGAAAACATTGACTTCATCTTCTGTTTCTCCGACTATTTAAGCTTTATAATTCGCACTTTGCTTCACAAGAAATATCATGATTATGATACTGTTATATTTGGCTTTGATAACATCTCTAAATATATCGAAACATTTGATCCGATTAATTCTGTAGCTAGTGATATGGATAAGATAGCTAAAGATGTAGTTGAACATATTGTTAATAGTAGAAACAACAAACAAAGCATTAAATTTGCTAAAACGTACCCCGTAAAATTAATTCTTAGAAATTAACTTACGGCTAATAAGTCGTTTTATTTTCTTTATCTAGTTGTTAAAATTATCTCATGAAACATAAAAAGATTTTATTTAGTGTTGGCATCTTATTTGCCACGTGCCTTTCTTCGTGTGGGAATAGTGGCACTCATCACGAAGCAAAGGATTATTTTTTAGATGTTCCTTATAAGGAAGATTTTAAAATTTTGCAGATGACTGATATTCATTTAGGGATGGAAGATGACCTTGAATATCATTATAAATTTATGGATTTAACGATTAAAGATGCCGACCCTGACATGCTCATGGTGACGGGAGATTTATTCACCTTTGCCACAGAAAGCGTCATGATGTCGTTATTTAATTTCCTTGATTCGCATAATATTCCTTGGGCGGTTACCTATGGTAATCACGATGAACAAGTATATTTTTCTTTGTCGACGATGAGTAGTGCGTTGCATACAAAATTCAAAAACTGTGTTTATATCGATCACCTCGATGATGATGTTTATGGCAATGCCAATTATGTAATTAATTTAAAAGATGGGAATAAGACAAAATATGAATTATTTGTTTTAGATAGCAATCGTTATCGATATGGTGAAAAGATGGGCTATGACTACATCCATCAAGACCAAATTGATTGGTATGAAAGAATGGTGAACTATTCTAATGAAATTAATAATAGGACAGTTCCTTCATTAGCTTTCTTTCATATTCCGTTTGAAGAATATCAAGTCGCTTACGATTTATATCAAAGCGGCAGTTCCGAGGTAGTGCATAAATATGGTGAAAACCGCGAATCGGTTTCTTCGCCGAAAATCAATAGCGGTTTCTTCTCAAAACTTGTTGAGATGGGCTCGACAAAAGCAACTTTTGTTGGCCATGATCATGTCAATTATTCGCATATAAATTATAAAGGTATCGATTTAGTCTATGGTATTCATTCTACTGACCGCGTTTATCACGATGAGGATTTAATGGGTGGGCTTACGATAACTATCCATAGCGATGAATCATTATCTTATGAACGCATCTATCATAAATATTCGGAGGTAGGAAAATGATTAAACCTAGATTTTATGATGTCATAGCCATCGTTTCGTATTTGCTTTTAGGCAGTTTCTTTGTCTTCTTTGCTTCGAATGCTTTCTTTTGTAATGTCGTTAATTATGTAAATAAGTTAAATTATCCATATGTTTTTGCAACTCTTCCTTTATTGGCTCTTGCTATTGAGGCTGTTGTATTTTTAATATTTTTAGTTCGCTTTTTACGATTAGATGTCATTTATCGAAGCCATCACATCAGAACATATTGCATTCATTTCTTTGTCTATTCTTGCGTTGGATTACTTTTCTCGCTCGTTGCGATGATCATCTATAAAGATCCATTATTTTCTAATCCTTTCCCAGGGGTCTTATTAGTTTTTCTTCTCATTCATTTAGCGATTATTATCTTTGTCTCCATTTGCTTTTTCTATTCAAAAAAGCATCCGCGAAATGATAGTGAAGAACGCTTTATTTATGGTGCGAAATATTGCTTTTATAGCGCGCTTCTTGGCGTATTTACTTTCTTTGCGATGAATCGCTTTGGCGCATTCCTTCAATCATTCTTCTATATGGAATATTCTCATTTTTGGTTAACGATATTATTCTATTTGTCTTTATGCGCGCCGCTACTAATGCTCATCGCCCTTATTAATCCGATGTTAGGCATTAGCTCAAAAGAGCATTATTTTAAACAAGAAAATATCGTTTGGTTTGCCTTTTTAGGAGTTAATTTATTAACTGCTTTATATGTAATTATTGTTGGCATCAATGAGCCGTTACTCATTTCATTAGTCTCGGCAGCTATGCCTTTAGAACGTCTTATCACTTTTCCGATTGATGCAATTCTTCTTTACGGAGTTAATATTTTAGTTCCTGTCGGAAGACTTATCTATGTTTACAAAAATCGAAAAGTAGAGGAATAATCGTATATTATTCTTGAATTTCACCCGCTTTTGTAAGGGCGAGTTTTGTGGCGATTGGGCCGATGAGCTCATATATGAGGGTGCTTGTTAATATGATGGCTAAAATCATCCCTCCATATGTAACTAATTGATTGCCGAGTTCAACATTCCCAGCGCTTATTAAATCATTTCCTTCATTTACTAACGTATTTGTCGCGGTGGTGGCTAAACCAATTGCGACACCGGCTTGAGGGATTAAAGCAAAGCCAAGATATTTTTGCACGGTTTTTTCGGCGTGAGTTATTTTACTTGATGAATAAGCGCCGACCCATTTTCCTAAAATGCGTGAGAACAAATAGGTCAAAGCGATGATAACGATTATTAACGCATTGCTAGATGTAAAGATAGTTAAGTCTAATGAGGCTCCGCTGACGATGAAAAAGAGCATGAAGATGGGCGGAGTGAACATATCCATTCTCTCAAATGTTTGATATGCATCATCGCGGAAGTTGATGAGCACTGCGCCGATCATCATCGCACTGAGTAGTCCAGAAAACGATAAATTGACATCACTAGGTAAGAAACTTGACCAAGGAAGAACGCTTAAACCTGAGCAGATGAAGATGGCGACGATACACATAATCATGCGATTTGCTCGACTTTTAAACAATTTACATCCTAGGGTAACAGCAAAGCCTAATGCGGTGCCGACGAGGATGCTAGTCAATATCGACACGAGGGGATAAACCGCAAGAGAGAGAAAACTTGGCGTAGAGCCTTTAGCCATCGCTTTTGCGATTGAGAAGAGGATTTCGAAGGCGATTAAAGCGACCGCATCATCGAAGGCCACGACCGGTAGAAGCGTGTTAACAACCGGTCCTTTGGCTTTGTATTGTTTAACGACCATAAGCGTCGCCGCCGGGGCGGTCGCACAGGCGATCGCGCCTAAGGTGAGAATGATTTCAAGAGGAATATCTTGGATAAATATCTTAGCTATCAATAAGCCGATTATGACAAATATTGCTCCGCCTAAGGCTTCGAAAATAGTGATGACAACAATTCTTTTTCCAACTGCTTGAAGAGAACTTTTTCTAAATGATGTACCGATGCTAAAGGCGATGAAGCCTAACGCGGCATTGGTGATAAAATCCATTACATTATCGTCATAGACGATATCTTTTAAACTTTGCCCGTTACCCATGTCGATGTAAGAAAGCGCTAAGCCTAAAACGCAAGGACCAATTAAGATGCCAGCAATTAAATAGCCAGTGACATTTG
>CAVIPP010000022.1:1013-19514 GCA_963644615.1 Oscillospiraceae bacterium | reverse complement strand
CATCTCTCACAACAAAATTTTTGTTTAAAAAATAATGAATCCAATGATGAAAAAACAAAATCTATTTATTTACAATAAATAAAACATAATTCTATTTTTCGGCGAAACTAGTTCGCCGTATTGGTTATTTAATTAATTCGCCGTTGTGGTGAATATATTTGCTAGGGAGGGCGTCTATTATGACACTTGGACAAAAATTAAAGAAACTTAGAAGTGAAGCAAATCTCACTCAGAAAGAGGTTGCTGATTTACTTCACGTTTCTTTTCAAACAATTAGTAAATGGGAGAGCGACACTAATGAACCTGATGTCGCTACCTTAAAAGAGTTAACAAAACTATTCGATTGTTCACTTGATTATTTATTAAGTGAGGATGAAAACGCACCTAAAAAGTTAGAAGTAAGTAATGAATCTAGCGGCCATGATTCTGTGGAGGCTGTTCCAGTTGTTACTCCGGTTCAAACTGAAGTTAGCACTAATAAAAAGATGTCTAGTTATAAATGTGCAAAATGTGGACAATTAATTCCTGAAGATGAAGTCGTTTCTCAAGATATTAAAAAACACAAAAGACACAAAACTGTCACTGTTGGTAAAAATTATTATCACAGAAGTTGTTTATTAGAAATCAACAAATCAAAGATAGATAATAAAAATTATCGAGGTAGACACGAAGAAAAAATCGTTTTTGTTTGGTCGATTATTGCTGGTGTAGTTGGGTTTGGTGTCTCTTTGGCTGCGTTTTTATGCAACAGAACCTATGTTCATCCAGCACTTGGGGTTCTTTTTAGTGTTTTGATTAGTTATTGTTTATTTTCAATGATTTACTGCATACTTTCTGGTTCGTATGTTGGTGATATCTTTTTATGGTGTACTGGATTAACGATTAAATTTCCAGGATTAATTTTTTCATGGGATCTCGATGGCATCGTTTGGGTCATTTGTATGAAAATATTGTTTGCTATAATTGCTTTTTTAGTTGGAGTATTTACTGCTCTTGCTTCAATTGTTTTGTGCTCCGTTCTTGGTGCTTTCTCATTCCCATTTGTGTTAATTCATAATAATCGCACAAATTATGAAGACTATATTTTTTAAGAAGATATATCAATGAATAAGAAACTTTTGTTATTAATTCCTACATTGTTAGGGTTATTACTCTCATCTTGTAATAATTCTGGCACAGACACGAATGATTCAATAGGTAATAGTAGTTCAAGCACTACTGATAATAATGGCAATAGTGGTGACGGTTCCTCAGATGACAATTCTGATAGCGATGGAGATCAAACTGGTGGAGATGATTCTGATGAAGTTAATACCAAATCTGAATTTAATGATGCGGTCTTCGCTAATGCAACATATACTTACGATGGAAATAGTCATATTCTTGCTGAAGTAAGCGGAATTCCGGAAGGCACCACTGTTACATATAATAATAGAAAAGAATATACAGATGTTGGTTCTTATCAAGCATCAGCAAAATTGGTCAAAGATGGCTATAATGACAAGACATTAAATGCTACATTAACTATCACTCCTGCTACTTTTAGCGGAATTTCTTTTGCTGATCAAGAATTCGAATACGATGGTCAGCCTCATTCGATAACTATTACTGGTACACTACCGTCAACCGCATCTGTTTCATATTCATCAAATGTAAGCGGAATAACAAATGAGGCTACTGATATAGGTGAATATCTTATAACCGCAAAGATTACTGACAAAAATTATAATGATTTAGAATTAACTGCAACGCTTACTATAAAAACGAACGATGATGAACGGTATTTAAAATGGAGTGATGATACATTATTTTTCCAAAATGCCTTACATGATAATTATTTATATGCCTACAATTCTACAGATAAGAAGTTATTAAAAGTTAGCAATGATAACGCTGTTGACATCATATCGACTAGCAATGATAAGGTTATTTATGTTTCAAAAACTTTGATGTTTTCTTCCGTTAAATCAGCGGAATACGTTACTTCTTCTTTAAGTGTTACTCGTGAGACACTATTTTCTGAGAATGCTAGATATATCCAATATGGTTCTGATACAGTTATTTATTACGTTATCAATGGTTTGACTAATGATAAATCTGGAATCTATAAGGTCGATTTAAGTGGTGATGAACCTGTATCAACTTGTTTGAGCGTTGGGAAAGCTAAATATTTAACACTAGTAAATAATACTTTATATTTTGCAGATGGTTCTAATGGATATAAGCTATCAAGCATATCTCTTAGTTCTTCAAATCTATCTAGAACTTTAGTGGTTGATGAAAAGATTAATAATCTTTATTGCTATAATGGTTCACTTTATTACACAGTCAATAACCTTTTAGGAAACTACATTGAAAAATTCGCTTTATCTAGCCAAACTAGAGTTAAATTAACAAGCGATGCTGGTATAGATTTTTCATTTATTAATGGATATCTATACTACATAAACGTCGATAAGCTTAACACAATGATTTGGGGTGCAGGTATTTATAAAGTTAATGCTTTGTCTACTAGCGATAGTTCACAACCTGGAAGCAAAGTTATTGAAGCCGAAAAAGGTGTCTGCTCATTAACTGGTGATGGAACATATTTATATTATTACGATATGGATGGTTATAAGCTAAATAAAGCAGATACAAGCGGTGACATTAAAGAGAATATTCTAGATAATTTTGTTAAGCCTGACGATCCGACACCTCTTAACTTAGGTGGAGATATGGGTGAATATAATGGTGTCTTATATTACCTAAATATATGGGATGATAAAACTCTTCATTCATATAATCCAACTACAAAGGTTGATATTAGATTAACCTCAAATAAAGTTGACAATTTTTCAATCATTGGTGATGAAATTTATATGAATATGGTTACCAATTTAACCAACAATGACACATATAGATTTAATTTAAAAACTGGTAGCGAAATTGAAAAAATTAATACTTATGATGGTAGTGATTTTGTCAGTGATGGCACCTATCTATATTATACTTGCGCAAATGCACTAGGAGCTAAAACTGAGATTAGAAGAACTAATTTAACTACATTTGAAAACGAGCAAATATATTCTAAGGGTGTCACAAATCTTAGACTTATCAATGGACAGCTATATTTTATTGATGGTTACCAAATTTATTCAACGAATTTATTAACTAAAGAAACAACAGAAATTAAGCCTGATGATAAATCAGTACATACGACAGCGTTTGATAGTGATGGAACAAGCATTTATTATAGGGATATGCACGGACTTGCTTATGCTTCTAAACAGTTAAGTAAATTTAATTTACTAACAAATGAAAAATCAATAATAGTAGAAGAAAAAACAGACCCAATATCAATTGTTTGTCATGACGATTATGTCTATTATTACACTGATACTATTTCTGGTAATAATGGTTTGTATAGAGCAAAGGCTAATACATCTAGTAGCACAACTGGCACAAGCGTGTTAACTACCGAAAATGATTTTTACGCAACGACATTCACATTTGTAAACAATTCTATTTATTTTACAAATTACAAGACCGGTGGTGCTTTTGGTGATTCTCACATTTACAAAATATCTATTAATGGTGGAACTCCTGAAAAAATTGATTGATATATTAATTAAGATGAATTAAAAATAATCACTCGTATTTATTCGTTAAATTTAGATTTGAGTAAATGCTTTGCTAATAATTACAAAAAAATTAATTCGGTATTTTTGAAATATTTTTACTTAATTAGTTGATTATTTATTTTACCTATATTATAATATGGTTAAAGAGGTGATGATCTATGAAAATGTTCGATTTAAAAGGAACAGTTTTGTCTTTAAATCAGCCAAATATTGTTTCTTTACTCAATTCTATTGAATTGTATAAGGGTAAAACCTTAAATGTAAAAAAAGCTAAAAAACTTGATATGTTAAAGCTTATGGCACGTCGCAGTGGAGTGGTTTCTTCTAACCAAATCGGTAATGTTTATATTAGCGAGGAACGCGAGAGTGCCATTTTTGTTAGAAAGGCTCAACCTCAATCACTACAAGAATATATGCTTTGTGGATATTCAAACGCTCTTGATTTAATTGATGAAGTATATAAATACCAAACTCTAGATCGTAGTTTTGTTTCTACACTTCATTATTATATTTATAAAGATTACAATCCTGATTTTGGTGGTCGATATAAAGACAATATTAACTATATTCAAGAATCATTTCCTGATGGAACATTCAAAACTATATTTGTGAGTAGCGCTCCTGTTGAAGTGCTTCCTCTTCTCGATAATTTAATTTATCAATTTAACATGTGTGCAGCAGATGAAGATTGTAATAAACTCGTTTTAATTGCTGTTTTCATGCTCGACTTTATGTGCATTCACCCTTACAACCACGGCAATGGTCGTGTTTCAAGATTACTTTTAAATTTTCTAATGAAAAAGTATGGCTATGATGTTGATGATTATTTTGCTATTTCTTATTTGATGAAACAACATTTAGGCGAATATATTGATGCATTTAAAGCTTCAAGTGAAAATTGGCATACTTCTGAAAATAATTACGAATCATTTGTGACATTTATATTGAAACGTATTCTAGAAGCATATCAAAAACTTGATTACATGTTAGAAATAAACGAAGAAAAAGCTACTTCTATAGACAAAGTTTTAAAAGTTGTTAATGATTCAGCAACACCAATTAGTAAGATTGTTGTATTTAGAGTTTTATATTCGCTTTCAAAAGTGAGTATCGAAAAATCCTTGAATAAATTAGTGAGCGAAGGAAAAATCCAATTAATTACACGAGGAAGATATTCTAAATATTTTAGAATGTGAGGATTTTAATAATGAAAGTTGAAGATATTCGTAATGTTGCAATACTAGGTCATCAAGGAAGTGGAAAAACTTCATTAGTAGAATCGCTTGCTTTTGTTAGTGGCCTTATACCGTTAAAAGGTGGAAGCGGAAAAACTCTTTCTGATTATTTGCTCGATGAACAAAAAAGAGGTAGCTCAGTTCAAACATCTATAATTCCACTTAGATACGAAGGGCACAAAATAAATTTACTTGATATTCCAGGAAACGATGATTTTATTTCAGAAGCCATCGGAGTTATTGGCACTATTAAAGGCGCAATTTTAGTTATCGATGCTTCTGTTGGAGTTCAAGTTGGTACTTTAAAGCACTATAAATTGTTAAAAAGAAAAGGTGTTCCAACATTTATATTTGTTAACAAAATGGATAAAGAAGATATCGATTTTGAATCTGTTTTAGCGGATATAAGAGAAAAGCTCGGTAAAGAAGTTGTTTCATTTTGTTATCCTTTAGGACACGAAAAATCATTTGATGGATTTGCTAATGCAGTTGATTTAAAGGCGCATATTTATAATGGCAAAGAATGCGTTGAGGCTGAAATATATCCAGACAAACGCGCTAAAATACTTGAACTTCATAATACGATAACAGAAGAAGTGGCTAAGACTGATGATGCTCTCCTTGAAAAATTCTTTAATGGTGAAGAATTTAGTAATGAAGAAGTTAAAACATCGTTACGTAAAGCGGTTTTAGCTGGTGATATAACACCGTTAATTGTTGGAAGTGCTGAAAAGAATATTGGTGTTCACACTTTATTAAATATGCTCATTTCATATCTTCCTAATCCTAATGACTTAAAACCTCTTGAAGCTAAAGATGAAAAAGGTGTTGATAAAATTGTTCCAACAAAAATTGATGAACCATTTTCAGCCTATGTCTTTAAAACAATTGTTGATCCATACACTGGAACAATAAACGTTATTAAGGTATGCTCTGGTGTACTTCATGTCGGTGATGAAGTATACATAAATGGAGAAGTGCAAAAAGTCTCAATGCTTTACGAAATGTGTGGTAAGCAACTTAGTAGCGTAAACGAACTTATAGCTGGAGATATTGGTGCTATTACTCGTTTAGAAAAAGTGGCCTCTGGTGATAGTTTATCTTCGCCAAAATCTATTACTATTTTTAAACCTGTTAAATACCCAACAGCGGTTATTTTCAAAGCAATTGTTTTAACAAATAAGGCTGATGAAAGTAAACTTGGACCAGCTTTAGCAAAAATGCAACTAGAAGATCCAGCACTTGAAGTTAAACGTAATAGTGAAACAAAACAACTGCTTTTAGGTGGTCTTAGTGAGTCTCATATTGCATTCGCATTAGAAAAACTTAAAAACATTTACAAAATCAATCTCACAACTGAAAATATGAAAATTATCTATCGCGAATCTATAAAGGGTGTCGCTGAAGGTGATGGTCGCTATATCAAGCAATCAGGTGGAAGCGGATTTTATGGTGTTGTTAAGATGAGATTTGAACCTGCTGAAGAAAACATCTTTGAGGAAGAAGTTTTTGGTGGCGCTGTTCCTAAAAATTATTTCCCAGCTGTCGAAAAAGGTTTCTTTGAAGCATTAAATAATGGCTTATTAGCGGGCTTCCCTGTTATTGGTGTTAAGGGTGTGCTTGTCGATGGAAAATATCATCCTGTAGACTCAAATGAACAAGCCTTTAAGATGGCCGCTATTCTTGCGTTTAAAGACGCTTATATGAAATGTAAGCCAATCATTCTTGAACCTATTATGCGCATTAAGATAAATGCTGAAAGTCAATATACTGGCAATATTCTTTCAGATTTAAATACAAGAAGAGCACGTATTCAAAATATCGAAGAAAAAGAACACGGTAGTCAAGAAATTGAAGCTCTTATACCTGAAGCTGAAATTGTTGACTACGTTACAAAACTTAAATCATTGACGCAGGCTAGTGGATTCTTTAATCGTGAATTTGTGGGTTATGAAGAATTACCAAATGCTTTAAAAGATAAAGTTATTGCTGAAAATAAACTCAATTAGTTGATTTGACCTAGGCCACTTATACCTCCTCCCTTAGACTAAGTGGCCTTTTCTTTTGCAATATAGTGGCTTTTTTAATAACATTAAATCGTTAAATTAATAAATATGAGAAAGCGATTAATCTTTGCATCAATCATTTCAATGTTATTACTAATAAGTTGTAGCAATATTGAACTTAATAAACTCAATAATAATAACTTTGATAATACAAATAATAACAATTCTTCCAGTGATAACAATGACTCTACGGATACCACTGATGAAGAACCTGTTGATCCTATTCATTTAAATGAATCATTTAATTTTAAGATTCTTTCTAGTAACGATATACATGGTCAAGTAGATGCTGAAAATCCGACGATCAGTAGTGGTAGAGTAGGAATCGGCAAATATTTTACGTACGCTAAACAGATAAAAGATAACAATGAAAACGTCTTACTTTTTGATCAAGGCGATACATTTCAAGGAAGCATTTATTCAAATGAAAATCGTGGTAATTTAATTTCAAAGGCCATGGCTTACACTCATTATGACGCTAGAGCAATTGGTAATCACGACTTTGATTGGGGTGTTGATCCTTTAATTAATAATAAAACGACAGGTTATGGCGATTATGTTGTTCCAACGCTTGGCGCAAATATATATGACTATGATTTTTCTAATAAGGAATTTTTATCTTCACATTGTGATAATATATGCGATTCTTCGACGATTTGTGAATTTAGTAACGGATTTAAGGTTGGTGTAATCGGTACGATTGGCTCTAGTCAAATAACGAGTATATGTACAAAATATGTTTCAAATATTAATTTCAAAGATCATGTTGAGACTATTAAGCTAGAAGCAACAAAACTTAAAAATAAAGGTTGTCATTTTATAGTTTCTCTTCACCATGGTAGCGCTAGTGAGCTGATGGGACAAGGTCTAACAAATTATATTGATTTAGCGTTATGCGCACACACTCATCAAAAAGAGGAAGAATTAGAGAATGGTGTCTTATTTTCTCAAGCAGTTGCATATACTGAATACCTTCAAGATATAAACTTTTCTTTTGATGCTTCCACTCAAAAAGCTAGTTTATCAAATCATTCATTTATTGATAGTTCTACAATTAACAATGCTGTAACAAGTGTTGATCCAATTATTGAATCAATGATCACTGAAGCAAAAGAGAAAATTAATAATAATAGTGAAAATAATCCAGATAAAGTTGTCGCAAATAATGTAAGCGGGTATTTTGGTTATTATTATCAAAATTCTAGTTCAAATATATCTGCAAATAACTTAATGGCTAAGGCAATATACGATGCCGCTATTGAAGAAGGTTATTCTATTGATTTAGCCTACGTTAATCAATTAAGACACGCTCTATATAAAGGGAGCTGGACATATGCGGATATTTATCAAGCCGCTCCATTTGATAATGAAGTATATATTATCGATGTATCTTATGACGATATGGTTAACGAAGTTGCAAAATATAACTACATCTGTAAAGAAAAAGGCAAAACAATCAAACTAGAAGAAGGCAAGACATATAAAATCGCTGTCATCGATTATTTAGCGTGCCATACAAATGAAAATAGAGAATTTGATTATTTTAAGTCTATGAATAATTATTGGGACAACATTAATTCTATTACTAAATTATCTAAAAATTATCGAAATATTCTTGCTGATTGGTTAACTGAAAACTATAGCAATAATGAAGAATTAAATCCGAGTAATTTTACTTCCTCAATATCTGACTTTAATAAAAGTGAGTTAACATTTTAAATTTTACTAATAAGTTTTATTGTAATTTTTTAATATAATCCTTTAACATTGGCTCAAACTTCACACCATACCAATGGGACGAATCGCTAATAGTATTTTTAATGCATTCTACCACAAAGTCAGCAGCGATTTTTGCAGCAATAAATAAATTATTATTTTTTAAATACGCTCCTAAAAAGGCTGAGGCATAAACATCACCAGTTCCGTGACAGCCTTTTGATATTTTTTCATGTTCATAATATTTATAATCATCATCATAGATAGCTACACCGAGTGTATTTTCTTTATAACTAATTCCTGTCAAAACAATTTTTTTAGCACCTAATTCTCTCAGGTGTTTCATTATACTTTTGATATATTCTTCGTCATATTTTTCTTTATACGTATCACCCGATAATAAACATGCTTCTGTTAAATTAGGAAGAATAATGTCGGCTATTTTAACTAGATCCTTCATTTCTCTTACATAATCATCACTAAATGCTGGATAAAGCTTCCCATTATCTGCCATAGCAGGATCTAAAACATATATTCCATTTTCATTTAAAACGTCATCTTTCATTCTTTTAACTAAAGCAATTTGTTTTTTGTTACCTAAATATCCTGAATAAAGAGCGTCAAATTTAATATTTTCTTGTTTATAATGATTAAGAATTTTAGATATTTCATCTGTTAAATCATGAAAGGTATAGCCTTTAAATCCACCAGTGTGAGTTGAAAGAACAGCCGAAGGGATAATAGCAGTCTCAAATCCAGCAGCAGATAAAATAGGTAACGCGACTGTTAAAGAGCATTGTCCATAACAAGAAATATCTTGTATCGTAATAATTTTTTTATCCTTCATTTTTTATCACCTTTCTTGCACTAATAATGATGTTAATTATAATTACTTAATGTAATAAGTAAATATTTAGGAAGCAACTATATGGCATTATTTAATAACATACTGCAAACAATTGGCAATACACCTATTGTTGAATTAAAAAACATTGAAACCACCCTTGATTTAAAAGGTAAACTTTTTGCTAAACTTGAGAAAGCAAATCCTGCTGGTAGTGCAAAAGATAGAATTGCAGTTGCAATGATTGATGATGCACTAAAAAGAGGATTAATTAATAAAGACACACTAATTATTGAACCTACCAGCGGTAATACTGGAATTGGTCTTGCGATGGTGTGTGCCTCTAGAGGATATAAATTAATTCTAACAATGCCTGAAAGCATGTCTATTGAACGAAGAAAGATTTTATCTGCTTATGGCGCTAAATTAATACTTACGGATGCTTCTTTAGGAATGAAAGGGGCTATTAATAAGGCTAACGAAATTGCTAATGAAAATACCAATTCATTTATTCCAAGTCAATTTTCAAATATGGCAAATCCTAATATTCATTATTTAACGACTGGGCCTGAAATATATCGTGATTTAGATGGTAATATCGATTGCTTTGTCGCAGGAGTTGGCACTGGAGGAACAATTTCTGGAGTTGGTAAATATTTAAAAGAGAAAAATAAAAACGCTAAGATTGTAGCGGTTGAACCTCTTACCTCACCGGTTATATCAAAAGGAATTAGTGGCAAACACTCTATTCAAGGTATTGGTGCCGGCTTTATACCTGATACTCTTAATGTCCATATTCTTGATGAAGTTATTTGTGTAAATGAAGATGAAGCAAAAGATTGTGCTAAACTTTTAGCTATTAAGGAAGGTATTCTTGTGGGAATTTCGTCAGGAGCCGCTTTATGCGCTGCTATTAAAATTGCTAAAAGGAATGAAAATATTGGTAAAAATATTGTTTTTGTTATTGTTGATAGTGGAGAAAGATACCTCTCTAGTGATTTATTTGAATAATTGAGAAATTATGACTAAAGATAAAAATAAAAAGACTAATTCAATTACTCCTGTTCGAAACACAAGTTTAACTAGAGACGATTTAGATATCATTAATGAACTAGATTACGAATATAAGAAGTCTCATAAACCATATGATCCCTATGAAAGACATTGGGATGAGGCATAATTTATTTTAAAAATTAATCCTAAAAATTTATTTTTAGATATATCATATTTAACATATGAATAACAAATTGCTTAAATCTATCTTAATCGCTAACATAGCAGTTCATATTATTGTAGGTAGCTTACTTATTATTTTTTCCAATGAAGTATTTGAACGTAATAATTATTTCATTGGTGGTGTATTTATTGTTACGGGTTTGCCACATTTATTCATTTACCTTATCGGTGATGGCTATAAAAAATTCGTTAAACAACCATATTTAGTCTTTTCATTTGTGTCTATTATTTTGGGTATAGTAATAATGATTTGTGATGAACTTCTTCCTGAACACGTTTATCTAATTTGGGGAATTCATGACATTATTCGTAGTGGGTATGAAATATTTGATGGAATAAGAGAATTAAAAGAAAGTAAGCTTGAAATTATTGAAATTCTAGCTGGTTTATCCGATATGATACTTGGTATCTCATTATGCTTTAAACAAGAAGATGGAGTCAAAGTTCATATCATTATTATGGGTGTTGGTTTAATAATTGTTGGTGTGCGTTATTTGATCGAATTTATTGTAAAATCAAAAACAAATAACGATCAAATTAAGAAAGTGGAATGAGTATGATTTCCAAGGTATCAGATTCATATAAACATCACATATTAGCGTTCATCGTTGGTCCATTTTTAAAGATGGTCGAGGCAATCTTTGATTTACTTATCCCATTAATCATGAAGGCTGTCATTGATTTATGTAGTTATAAAGATGTCAATTTGATTTCTAATCCATTAACGCAAAAAATTGCTCGCTTTATTTTGTTGTTTGGAACTTGGGTTCCTGGTGAAAATAACGTTGCAATTAATTATAGCCTTATTGGAGGAACTATCATTATTGTCATGGGTATTATTGGCTTTATTATGACAATGATTACTCAATATATTGCCGCTAGAACAGCTGTATTAGTGGGTACAGAAATAAGAAATAGTTTATATAAAAAAGCTCTATCATTATCAAAAATTGATAAGGAAAAGATTGGTAATTCCCGTCTTCTTACAGTTATAAACGCTGATTCTTACCAGGTTCAAACTGGTGTTTTAATTTTTATACGTTTAATTGTTAGAGCACCATTTATTATCTTTGGCGCATTAGCGTTTTCCTTTATTTTGGATTATCGAATTGGGTTTGTATTTTTAGGAATAATTCCTCTTATTTTGTTTGTGATTTTCTTTATTATGTCCAAATCATCAAAAAGATATGTTTCGATTCAATCAAATCTTGATAAATTGTCAGTTAAGACTAGCGATACAATTGATGGCTCAAAAGTTATTAGAGCATTTAATCTAACTAATGAAGAAAACAAAAAATTCGATGAATGCACTAGTGAATATCGCTCTAAAGCAATCGAAGTAAATAAATGGAATTCATTAATTAATCCATTAACATTTGCCATTGTTTCAATCGCTACTTTATTTGTTGCTGTTATTGGTTCAAAATCCGCAACTACTGAAACAGTTTCCACTATTATTGCGGAGATTGCATATTTATCACAAATCTTTTTTACATTAGTTCAGTTAACAAATATTGTATTAGTGTTTACTAAAGCTAACGTTTCAGCAAAAAGATGTAATGAAGTTCTTTCTTTAGCTTCATCAGTAAGTAATTGTGATAATCCAATTAGTAAGCAAATTAATAATGGGGATGAAATTATTTCATTTAATAATGTTTCTCTTGCCTATGTTAAAGGCGCTAACAAAGCTATTGATAATATTTCCTTTAGACTTCTTAAAGGTCAATCATTAGGTATTATAGGAGGGACAGGTTCAGGTAAATCTAGTATTGTTTCTTTAATAGAACGATTCACTGATTCGACAGAAGGAATCGTTTATTATAAAGGTGAAGACATAAAAAAATATGATTTAACTACTCTAAGAAATGAAATAGGATTAGTCCCTCAAAAATCAATTCTTTTTAAAGGCTCAATTAAATCAAATATGCTCATGGCTAATGATATTGCAAGTGACGATGATATATATTTAGCGCTAAAAGATGCGGAAGCTATTAGTTTTGTTAATGAATATAAAGATAAACTTGATCACGAAGTTGTTGAAGGTGGTTTAAATTTTTCTGGCGGTCAACGTCAAAGACTTTGTATTGCACGAGCACTTTTACGCCACCCTGAAATTTTAATTTTTGATGACTCAATGTCGGCTTTAGATTTACTCACTGATGAAAAAGTTCGCACTAATATTAAAAATAATTATTCTTCATTAACAAAAATTATTGTTTCCCAAAGAGTTGCAACAATTAAAGATTGTGATTTGATTCTTGTGCTTGATGGGGGAAAAATACTTCAAATAGGCAATCACGATTATTTACTTAAAAATTGTTCTACGTATAAAGAAATTTATGAAACCCAAGTTAAAAAGGAGGATGAATAATGAGCGAAAAGAAACGTCTTTTATCTTATATTTTTCCTCACAAAAAATTAATCGTGCTTATTTTTATAATGGTTTTAATTTACGTCATAGCGCAAATCACACAACCATATTTTATTGGCAAAGCTCTTAATTCAATATTATCAAATGATGAATATAAATTCTTAATTCTAATTGTCACTTGTGGATGTTTAATTCTTTTTGGAATTGTTGCAGATTTTATATTTGAATATGTAGTTGGTATTTTAACTCAAAAAATTATTAAACAAATTCGTGACGATATTTATAAAAAGATTAATGCGGTTTCTATTGAAACGATTCATAACAGTAAACATGGTTATATGCTTCAATTAGAAATCGGATATATCGAAAATATAGGCAATGGTCTATTCTCAGTGTTTAAAACTCTTATTGAAGGCTTATTAGCAATTGTAATTACGATCGTTATGATGTTTTTAGTTAACTGGATACTTGCAGTTATCATAATTGTTTTAACTCCATTAAGTATTTTGGTTTCCAGATTTATCGCTAAATCAAATCACAAATATTTTAAAAAACAAGCTGAATTACAAGGTGAATTAAACGCTACAAGCATGGAAACACTTCAAAATAGTGAACTAATCCAATCATTAAATTATGAAACTCAAGCAACGCAAACATTTGAAAGAGAAAACGAAAATCTTAGAAAAGACGCTAAAGTAGCTCAATTTGCGGCATCATGGGTTAATCCTTCGACTAGACTAATTAATAACATTATTTACGCTATTATAGGTATATCTGGCATCATTATGATTTATTCCATCAGTGTTAGTAACACTATTAGTGCACTATATGCTGCCGTTAATCTTGGTGTCCTTTCATCATTTTTAAGTTATACAAATCAATATACGAAACCATTTAATGAAGTTAGTGGAGTTATTTCAGAATATGAAACTGCTCGTTTTTCTTTCCAACAAGTTAATAATTTTCTTAATATCGATAATGATATAGATGAGGGCACAAAAGATATTAATAACATTACGACAATAGAATTCAAGGATATGTCATTTTCTTATAATAAGGATAAGCCACTTATTGAGCACTTTAATCAAGTTATTAAAAAAGGTGATAAGGTTGCTATTGTTGGTCCTACCGGAGCGGGCAAATCCACCTTAATTAATTTAATTATGAGATTTTATGATCCAAATGATGGACAAATTTTATATAACAATATCGACGGAAAAGAAATTTCAAAAACTAATTTAAGAAAGAATTTTGGAATGGTTCTTCAAGAAACATGGATTTTTAGTGGCACGATTATTGAAAATGTGAGGTATGCTAAACCTGACGCAAGCGACGAAGAAGTTATAAAAGCTTGTGTTAGGGCCCACGCTGATAGTTTTATTCGTACACTTCCATATGGATATGACACTAAGATAAGTGCTAAGGAAGGTTTATCTGAAGGCGAAAGACAAATGATCTCTATTGCAAGAGTTATGCTTCTTAATCCAGATATCATTATCCTCGATGAAGCTACTAGTAATGTTGATACTCACACCGAAAAATTAATTTCTGATGCATTTGACGACATTATGAAAAATAAAACTAGTATTATAATTGCACACCGTCTATCAACTATTAAGAACGCTGATGTTATATTAGTCTTAAAAGACGGTCATATTGTCGAACAAGGAAATCACAAATCACTTATGAACAAACAAGGATTTTATTATTCAATGTATTCTTCGCAATTTAAATAGGGTTAAGTATGAAATATAAAGCTATTAAAAAAGACACATATATAGGTGAAAGAGCACTTTTTTCCACTCACGATGCTATCATTAATGGTTCTATTTTTAAAGATGGGGAATCGCCATTAAAAGAAAGTTCTAATTTAGTTATTAAAAATGTTTCTTTTGAATGGAAATATCCTCTTTGGTATTGCCATAACGTATCAGTGACAAATTCATTATTTTCCTCTACTGCTAGAAGTGGAATCTGGTATACAAATAATATTAATATTATTGATTCTCTTATCGAAGCACCAAAAACTTTTAGACGTAGTGAAAATATTGTTCTAAAAAATGTTAAATTGCCTAATGCCTTAGAAACTCTTTGGAATTGCAAAAATATCAATTTACAAAATGTTGAGGTTAAAGGTGATTATTTAGGTTTAAATTCTAGTGATATTGAAATTGATAATTTATTTTTGGATGGTAATTATGCTTTTGATGGTGGCAAAAATATAACTATTAATAATTCTACATTGCTTTCTAAGGATTCTTTTTGGAATTCAGAAAACGTTGTTGTTAAAAATTCAAAAATAAGAGGTGAGTATCTTGGATGGAATTCTAAAAACATTACATTTATTGATTGTGTTATCGAGTCTCATCAAGGGCTTTGTTATATGGAAAATGTTACTCTCATTAATTGTGAATTAAGAAATAGTGATTTATGTTTTGAATATTGCTCAAATATTAATGCGACTATAAATAGTGAAGTTGTGTCAATTAAGAATCCTATAAGTGGTAAAATTCAAGCCAAAAAGATTAATGAATTGATTTTAGACAAGAAATTTTGTGATCCTAGTAAGACAACTATCATCACCGAGGATAAATAATGAAATATAATTTTGATAACATAACTAATCGATTTAATAGCAATCAAATCAAATGGGATGTTAAGGAAAGTGAATTACCGATGTGGGTTGCTGACATGGATTTTTGTGTCCTTCCCGAAATTAAAGAAGCTCTTTACAAAACTATCGATGTTGGAGCATTTGGTTATTCATTTGTTTCTGATGAATTTTATGATGCATTTATTGGTTGGTGGAAGAGACGCCACAACATTACTTTTAAAAAAGAATGGATGGCTTATTCTTCGTCGGTTATCGCAATAATAGATGTTCTTATCAATACATTAACAAACCCTTCTGATAATGTTGTAGTTTTATCACCAATTTATAATGCATTCTTTAACTGTATTAAAAATTTTAATCGTAATGTAGTTGAATCTTTTTTAATTAGAAAGTCTGATAAATATGAAATTGATTTCGATGATTTAGAAGAAAAATTATCAAAAAACAACACGACGATGTTCATTTTTTGCAATCCTCACAATCCAGTAGGAAAAATATTTACAAAAGACGAAATTATTAAAGTTTCAAATTTATGCAAAAAATATAACGTTATATTTGTTTCAGATGAAATACATTGTGACATTGTTGAGCCTAACAAACAATACGTCCCCCTCTTAAGCGTAACAAATGATGTTATCGTTTGTGTCTCAGCATCTAAAGTTTTTAATTTAGCGGGCTTACAAAGTTCTTGTGTTGTAATTCCTAATTTGGAATTAAAAGAAAAAGTTCAAAAAGCGCTTTGGAAATATGATGTAGGTGAACCAAATTCTTTTGTTTGTAATGCTGTTACAGCTGCTTTTAATTATGGAGACCTTTGGGTTGATGAATTAAATCAATATTTAAGTAAAAACAAACAAGAAGTCGCTTCTTTTTTAAAAAATAATCTCCCACATTTAAACTTAATTAACTGCGAGGCAACATATTTACTTTGGATTGATATTTCTTATTATTCTTCTAATAGCGTTGAATTTTGTAAGAAGTTAAGACAATATACTGGATTATATGTTTCTAGTGGTGATATTTATGGTAGTCACGCTAATGAATATATAAGAATGAATATTGCAACATCATTAAAAAATGTTAAGGATGGCCTATCTAGATTAAAATCGTATATTAATAAACTTGAAAAAGAAAAAGGAGAACATTAATGCGTAAAGACTATAAAAATCAAACTTGGATGTTTCCAATGCCAGTGTTAATGATTGGAACATATAATGAAGATGGTACTGCTAATTTAATGAATGCAGCCTGGGGTGGAATATATGATTACGAAAAGATCATGATTTGCCTCTCTATTCATAAAACGACTCAAAATATTAAAAGAAATAAGGCATTTACTATTAGTTTTGCTAATTTTGACACAATGGTTGCCTCTGATTATGTAGGTATTGTCTCTGGCAATAATGTAGTTGATAAAGTAACAAAAGCGGGATTAACTCCTTTGAAGTCAAAAAATGTTAACGCTCCACTATTTAGTGAATATCCAATTACTTTAGAATGTGAGCTTGTTGAAGTAGTTAACGAAGGCGATGGTGGTGGCAATTTTATTGGCAAAATCATTAATGTTTCTGTTAATGAAGATGTTTTAACAAGCGGAAATATCGATTTAGATAAAGCTAAGATAATTTCTTATGATCCTTCTCTTCATAAATATCGTCTCATAGGTAAATGCGTTGGTAGTGCATTTTTAGAAGGTAAGAAAATTAAATGACAGAACATAAATTCGATGTTGTCTCATCAATGGTGGATGTAAATAGAAAATTATCTGTTCCATCTATTTTTAGGCTTTTTCAAGATGTTGCGATGAGTGATGCTGATAAAGTTGGTTATGGGAAAATAAAAACAATTGATAGAGGCTGGTTATGGGTTTTTACACGTGTTTATCTTGAGATTGATGAACTTCCTGTTTATGAAAGTAGTGCTAATTTCATTACATATCCAAATGGTTCCAGAGGCGGATTTATATTTAATCGTCAGGCTTTAATAACTTCGAATAATAAAACTCTTGCTCGAATTGCTTCACAATGGGCGATAATGGATGCTACTACTCGAAAACTAGTAATTAAGCCTAATTTTGATGATGTTGATGAATCTAATGAACACGCTCCTTTATTAATGCCTGATAAGACTAGCGAAGCGTGTGAAACACAATTTTTATATTCGAGAAAAATTAGATATTCTGATTGTGATTTAAATTCGCATCTCAATAATGTTAGATATGTTGATTTTATCGTTGATATTAATGATTCTAAATTTTATGAGAAGTACAGAATCTACCATCTTTTAATTAATTACAAACATGAAGTTCATGATAATGATGAAATGTATATTTATGTTTCTCGAGATAAAACGTACGTCGAAGGTAGAATAAACGATAATGTTTGTTTTAATGCGTTTATTGAATATAAACAAATTTAAAATTAGTTCGACGAGATATTTTTAGTTTTAAAATTATTAGTCTATTGATAATTCTTGTAATGTCTCTGGGAAGATTTGTACTTGCCAATATCCATTTGTGTTTAATAGATATGGAGTAAACGAAACGCTGATTTTCGTTTGATAATATTTACCTAGATTTGAATACGATAAATCTTTTTGTGTGCTTATTTTTGTTTCGTTTTCGTTATTAATAAATAATGTTTTAGCGTTTTTAGCGTTTGTATAAGCGTTATATGAATTTGATGAGCTATCATCTAAAACAAAGAAATAATTGTAGTTTTTAATATAATATGAAACGTATCCACTAAAACTATAAATTTTTCCAAAAATATCTTCATAATCTAGACTATGTTGAGT
>CAVIPP010000022.1:0-1003 GCA_963644615.1 Oscillospiraceae bacterium | reverse complement strand
ATTTTATATATATCTTCACCTGATTTTGCTGTTTGATTATTTAAATTAACCTCAACATTATTTTCCTCACTAGAAAAACTTTTGCTATATAAAAATTGGACTTGTGGACGATATAAATACATGCTTATTAGACAATATAGATGATAACTATTTCCTGTTGTGAAATTATTATTTAATTTATCGTTTCCGTGCAAATAAATATAATCTGCTCCGCTTCCAAACAATGAAACGGCATTTTCAATTTTTTGGACATATTGTGCATCGATTTGAACTATTTTTGTTGAATAGGGTATGCCCTTAATGTTTATTTTTTCCTTTTTGGCTATATCAAAAACCTCAGAAATTGTTTTCTTTTCAATGGATTTTGATTCAAATAATTTGTCTAAAGAATAATCTAGTGTCGTAGTCTCACCTATATATTCATATGAGTCTACAATTACCTCGTTTATTCCCAAATATTTATGAGTGGTTCCTTTTATCGATAAATATTCATTTTCTGTGTATTGATATTTGCTCAATTGTTCATATATTGATGAATTAATTCCTATATAAATCCAATCTTCATTATCGTAAACGAAGCATTTATATTGATTAGTAGTTAAATAACCATTTTTAGCACTAGTAGCGACCACTCCTTCAGTAAATACCATCTTTCCTACAAATGAAACCTTGTCAGTTCCTTTAACATTAACATCGTCTGTTGAAGTGGTAATTTGATCACATAATTTATTAATTTCAGATATAGATTTTTCGATATAAACGACCGGTTCTATTGGCTCATCATCATTATCTTTTGAAGAGTTATCATCATCTGAATCGTTATTATTGTTATTAGATGTATCATCGTTATTGATATTACTATTTTGAGTTTGGTCATTATTGTTTGAGTTATTTTTCTCATCGAAATTGTTGTTACAACTTGTAAGTAAAAATAACGATAATACGGATATGAGTCGTACCCCAAAATCTGGACAACAGAAAGGAGTACATATTTCTATGAAAT
>CAVIPP010000021.1:14399-19707 GCA_963644615.1 Oscillospiraceae bacterium | reverse complement strand
GTGTAGTTAATACCTAAATTCACAAACGGGAGAGTTTCACCAATTGTATTTATCATTATTTCTTTTGCGGAATCATTCCACGAAGATGAAGTATCTTTTTGATTTGATAGAAGAGTATATGAACATTCTAAGCAATTTCCATATTCATAATCATCAAAATAATATGTAACTTGATAAACTTTTAATCCGTCAGATGATGTTTTTAATGCGTAGTAGCATTCATAATCTTCATCATAGTCAACTGACCAACCAGCGCTTTCTAATTTAGTACCATAATTATCAATTTTTGATGAAGTGGCTTCATCATAAATAAACAAATAATCACTACCTTGATAATCCCTAACATCATAAGATAGGCCACTACCAAGAGAAACATATGGAAGAACTTCGCCACAATATTGTTTCATAAGTGACTCTAATGCAGTTGGCCAATTATTAGTTGATGGAGTAGGTGAAACGTCACCGCTATCATCACTCTTGTTAGGAGTGTCATTAGAATCTATATCATTATTACATCCGACAATTAGAAGAGATAATAGAGGTAATAATGCTAATTTATTAAACTTCATAATTTTGATTTCCTTTCAATAAACTAGTTTTTAGTCTATTAAAAAAAATACAAGCATTTTTCTAATTTTAAATTAGTAAAAATACTCGAGCTAATTTTAAGTTTTATAAACTAAGAATATGAAAAAAATTATATGTAAAAAGGAAACACTAAAATAAATAGTTATTCTCGATATGTTTTAAGTGAGAGAAGTAAAGATACAATAATACACACTCTTGGATCACTTTTATAAGATAAGGAAAAATGTTCTATATCATCGTTATTTTTAATTTTTTTATGGATAAAATAAGCGATTATTTTGTTTGATGTATTTTTGTTTAGATAACCATTTTCAATTTTTGTTAATTGTTTTTGAAGTGAAGCGTCATTATCCAAGTGATCAAGACTATCTTCAATTAATTTAAAAAATTCATCGAAATCATATATTTTGTGATAATCAATATTGGAGAATTCACCAAATATTTCGATAGCGCGTATAAAATAATCTAATTCAGTCATTTTACCAGTTTCTCTAAATCGCAATATTTCATCAATTTTTGAAAAGTTTCGAACGTTTCTTTTTACTAAGTCACTAAAAAATATTTTTGATAAATCTTTGATTATTTTTTTAGTTTCATCATTGGGAATATTAAATGTGTAACGGACACCCATCTTTTTCTTAAATGCTTTCAAAGCATCCAAATAGCCAAGAATCATGTTGTCTTGAATTTTAACTTGGCGAAAATCCATCATTGAACCTGTTCTCCAGGTAGGAATAATTTTGGTAACAAATGGAAGATTTTCAAGTTCTGAAAATTGAGCAGTTGGAATAGAATCAAGTTCCACGGCGATTATCTCAGTCGCACCCATCTCAACTGCTAAATCGATTGGTAAATTATTTTTATAGCCGCCATCAACAAATCTTTTTTTACCAATTTTTTTAATTGGGAATATTGGATAACAAGCACTAGAGGCAAATAAATATGGAATGATTTCACTTTCATCTATTTCTTTAACTTTAATATCAACTTCTTTAAGATCTGGCCATGTAGTTGTCACATAACCTAAATCAATATTTGATGATTTAATTTTTTTGGGATCCATTATCGAACATATTAATTTTTCAAATGGTTCGATATTAGCGCCTCTATGATGAAAATATTGTCTTAAAAATTTACGGAATGGTGAGTCTTTTTTTAAGGAAAAATTAGATTTGAAAAATTCAGCATTAAAATTGATTCCATCTTTCATGATGTTATCAACTGAAAGAGTGTTCCACATATTAAGCGCACCTTCATAATCATCCATAACCATCATGGCGCCATTAAGAGCACCGATAGAAGTGCCAGTGACTATGTCGTAATGAATATCTAGTTCTCTAAGTGCCTTCCAAACACCCATTTCATAAGCGCCAAGAGAGCCACCACCACACAGGACAATTGCGCGTTTATTAACAACTTTCTTCTTCATATTTATTTCCTAAAATATACATTGCAATCGCTCCAGCAATAGAAACATTGAGTGAATCGATATCACTTATATCTATTTTTATTAATTTATCAGCGATATTTATTATTTTTGTACTTACTCCATGAGCCTCATTACCTAAGACGAGGACATGTTTTTCTTTCTCTATTTTAGTTACTTCTTTTATGTCTACTGCACCACTTAAAGAAGTGACTAGTAATGTATAACCTTTATTTTTAAGTTCGTTTAAAATAGAACAATCTCTTCTGAGGATATTGAGTTTAAAGATTGCTCCTTGAGAAGCTTGAACAACTTTTTCGTTATATAAATAGCAGCAATTTTTTGAAACAATGACATCTTTATAGCCAAAGGCAAGAGCAGTTCTAAGAATAGTTCCAAAATTACCTGGATCACTTACATCATCAAGATATAAGACATGACTTGAAGTGATGTCTTTTTCTATTTTCATTTTGCATAAAGCGAGGACACCTTGTGATGATTTGTTTTTTGATATTTTCTCCATAACTTCACTAGTAATGATATATTGCGGGATATCTTGGGGGATATTTTCAATAACAGATATTGAATAAACGCTATCAACGAGCCCTTCCTCTAAAGCCATATTAAGTAAATGAAAACCTTCGATGATAAATAGTTTCTTTTCATCTTTATATGATTTTTGAGAAAGTTTAACGATTTCTTTTATTCTCTCATTTTGTCTAGAAGATATTTTTTGAATCATTTAAAATTCTCCACTTCTAAGTCTCTTTCTATATTGTTTATAATTCGGGCAATATTGATAGACAATGTCATAGAATTTTTTGGAATGATTGAATACTTTGTCGTGAGCGAGTTCATGAACAATGACTGAATCGATGATTTCTTTTTTAAAGTGCACTAAAGAGAGTTGAAAACAAAGTGTTCTAGTTTGTCTTGAATTAGAACCGTGACGAGATGACATATCTTTGACTTTGATTTTATAATTTGGGAAGACTCCCATTTCTTTTTCATATGTTCTTACTTTTTCAGTTAAATATTCCATTAATATTCCTTTGAGAATCTTTTTTAATGAAGATTCATCGCAGAGTTTATTATCTAGATTTTTATATTCACCAAAAACATAGACATAGCCATCTTTAAACGAATATGGTTTTTGTTTATTTTTACGCACCTTTACTAGTTTTGGGGCGTATTTATCTAGACTAGCAACAATTCGCTTTTCACTGACTCTTGGATTACTTGTCACATAAAAGACACCGTCTTTAAAGCGAAAATATGTGTTCTTAATTCTCTTATATGTGATGATGAGTGGATAAGAGACACCATTATATTCATAAATAAGTTCAACTGTGCTTTTCTTCATATCGTTTTTTATTTTAACTTATCTTTTAAGGGAGTAGAATTATTTTGTTATGCAAAAAATTCTGATCAGTGCTTGTTTAGTTGGCGATAAGGTCAACTACAAAGGAAAAGGGAAATATAATCCCAATGTTGAAAAACTAAAAGAAAAATATGAATTAGTTATCTTTTGTCCAGAAGTTGAAGGAGGTCTACCAATTCCAAGACTTCCAAGTGAAATTAGAAAAGATAAAGTCATACGTATTGATGAAAAAGATGTCACTAAGCAATTTAGGCTAGGCGCAAATAAAGCTTTAGAGTTATGTAAATACCTCAATATCAAAAAAGCAGTTTTAAAAGAAAATTCTCCTTCTTGTGGCACGCACTTTATTCACGATGGTACTTTTCGAGATAAATTAGTGGATGGAAAAGGAATAACCGCAAAGCTATTAAGTCAAAACGGAATTGAAGTGTTTAGCGAAGACGAAATAGATAAATTGCTATAAAAATATATTTTTAATAAAACAAATTCACTAATAATTAGTTTCTTGACGCTTATGATTAACTGATAATTTTTTCTTGTATGAAATAATAATATCATCGCTAGTCATATTAAGTGAAAGAGCGAGATTAAGATATAACTGCATTATTACAATATAATTTTCTTTTGTGTAATTATTCTTTAGACTAATCGCCTTTTTATACATCAAAATAAATAAATCAGTTAAATTATCATCTAATTTTACTAGGTTATATTGATATACATCAATATTTAGAGGAATTCCTAGCGAGAGAAGAAAATGAAGTCCATCTGCGTATTCATCCATGATGACGTCTTTAGTTGATGGGCCTTTATTTGACCAATATTTAAAGCATCTCGTCTCGTTAGCTAATTCACCGATTTCAATAATTAAAGCGAGCAGACGAGGGGAAAACGTTGACTCGTATGTCACATGGTGATTGATTGCAATTTCTTCATCTAAATCTTTTTGCAGTTGATAAAGTTCTTTTAAATTGATTGATTCCATATTAGTCAATTTTTTCAAGTTTCCAAATATCTTTAACGTAATCTTTTATTGTTCTATCGCTCGTAAAGTATCCACTATTAGCGATATTTATGAGTGCTTTCTTAGCCCAAGAATTTCTCTCTAGATACAATTGTTCAATTTTTTGTTGAGCGTCAACATAACTTGGGAAGTCTTTTAGAATGAAAAATGAATCACCATTATTCATTAGTTCGTTAAAAATGATTTGGAATTGACCATCCTTTTTAACCCAAGGTCCATTAAATAATGAATCAATAATAAATTTGATTCTATCGTCATTATTATACATATCCCAAGGTGAATAGCCCCCGTTAGAGTATATCGAAAGTACTTCTTCACTTGTTAGTCCAAAGATGACAATGTTATCTTTACCAACAAAGTTAGCAATTTCCACATTAGCGCCATCTAATGTACCTAATGTAATCGCCCCATTCATCATGAGTTTCATATTGGAAGTTCCGCTTGCTTCTTTTGATGCGGTTGAGATTTGTTCACTGACATCTGCAGCAGGAATGATTTTTTCAGCTAAAGTGACTCCATAATTTTCTAAGAAAATGACTTTGATAAATTTAGATACATCAACATCATTATTGACTACATTAGCGACCGCAAGAATTAGTTCGATAATCTTTTTAGCGTAGACATAGCTTGGTGCCGCTTTAGCGCCGAAAATGAATGTTCTTGGATACATTTTGAAATTTGGGTCAGTTTTTATTTTGTTATATAAATACATGACGTGGAAGATGTTCATTAATTGACGTTTATAAGCGTGTAGACGTTTAATTTGAACATCAAAAATTGAATTAGGATCAACGTCAATATTCATTGTTTGCTTGACGACATTTGCTAAAGCAACTTTGTTGTCATATTTAATTTTTAGGAATTTATCTTGAGTGGATTTATCATTGAC
>CAVIPP010000021.1:0-14389 GCA_963644615.1 Oscillospiraceae bacterium | reverse complement strand
ATCATTGACATATTTATTGAATTTAGATATTTCATCTTCCATGTCTATGTGCCATTTATCACCAATTTTGCTGTCAATGAGTTTAGCTAGTTCCGGATTAGCGTACATTAGCCATCTTCGATGGGTGACACCATTAGTTTTGTTATTAAATTTTTCTGGGAAGATTTTATAAAATTCTTTAAATGTTACTTTTTCAAGAATTTCAGTGTGAAGTTTAGCGACACCATTGATGCTGAAACATGCATAAATTGCTAAATTAGTCATATGAACTTGACCATCTTTAATTATTTGCATTGCGTGTTTATCAGCTGGATCAACGTTTCTTTCGAGAAGATATAAATTAAATCTTCGAGCAATTTCTTCAATAATCATATAGCATCGAGGCGCAACTCTTTGAATATAATTCACTGGCCATTTTTCGAGTGCTTCTGCCATAATAGTGTGATTTGTGTAGGCAACACTATGAGTGACTTCGTTCCATGCTTCATCCCAGCCATAGCCGTATTCATCCATCATGAGTCTCATCATTTCAGGAATAGCTAAAATTGGATGAGTATCATTGAGTTGGAAAACATAATAATTCGAAAGTCCAATTAAAGTGCCGTGTTCACGGTTAAAACCTCTCATAACTGATTGAAGTCCACTGCTGACAAGGAAATATTGTTGTCTAAGTCTAAGAATTCGACCATCTTCCGTTGAATCATCAGGATATAATCCGTGAGAAAGTTCTTTTAATTGGTTGAGATATGTTTCAAATGAAACATTTTTTGGTAAATTGTTTTCACTAGGTTCCGCCGACCAAAGTCTTAACGTATTAGCGACACCATTTTTATATCCAACGACACTGACATCGTAAGGGACGGCGTTAACGACAGTCGCATTGATGGTTCTCATGGCAAAGCCACCATCACTTTTCATATATGTTTCAACACTTCCACCAAATTTTACTTCAATCGCATGTTTTGGTTTACGGACTTCGAAAACAAAACCGTTGTTGAGCCATTGATCCGGGAGTTCAAATTGTTTTCCTTTTTCAATTAATTGACGAAAAAAACCATATTCGTAACGAATGCAATGTCCATTTCCAGGATAGCCAAGCGAGGCAATTGAATCTAAAAAACAGGCGGCGAGTCGACCTAGACCACCATTGCCAAGTCCAGCATCACTTTCGCATTCCTCAAGTTCGTGAATATTGATTCCAAGTTCATTAAGTCCATCTTTCGCAACTTGATAAATACCAAGATTTTGCATATTGTTGACGAGAAGTCGACCAATGAGGAATTCCATTGAAAAATAGACGAGTTGCTTTTTACCTTTATTAGTTATTTCTTGACGAGTATTACGGTAATTATATGAGGCGTAATCTCGAACCATTTCGCCCAATATATCATATTTTTCTGTAATATGGCTATCTTCGATAGAAAGTCCATATTTTTCTAAAAGACGACGTTCAAAACTTTCTTTGAAGTCTTTAGTGTTTTTAAACATTATTTATTTCTCCTTATATTTAAATATCATTGCTCCAAATGAAGCAATTTTAATACAAATTTTAAATGGTTTATTGTATGGACCAAAATCAGTCGTAGATACAGGCAAACCGTTATATTGATTCGCTCCACTATAGACATCTTTATCGCTATTAAAGATTTCTTCATAGACGCCCTCTTTGTTCACACCAATTTCATAAAATTCATAATAGTTTGGTGTCATATTAAAAACAAAGACGAGAATATTATTACCGACTCTTCTTTCAAAAGCAAAGATGGAATCATTTGAATTATCCACCATTAGCCATGAAAAATGAGCAGGATTATGTTCTTCATAATGCATTGCTTTTTCATATCGATATATCAAATTCAAATCTCTAATTAGTCGAGAGACACTATCGTGCGTTGGAAAAGTTTTAAGAATCCAAGGAAGAGATTTATTTTCATCCCATTCATCAAAACTAGCCAGTTCGTTACCCATAAAAGATAACTTTTTACCAGGATGAGCAAATTGATATGTATATAAATTTCTTAATAACGCAAATTTCTGTTCGTAATTCCCCCACATTTTATTAATTAGCGTTCCTTTACCATGGACAACTTCATCATGAGATAAAGGAAGCAAGAAGTTTTCATTAAAGAAATAGGCCATTGAGAATGTAAATTTATTGTGTTCGTACTTTTTATAAATTGGGTCTAATGAATAATATTTCAAAGTATCGTTCATCCAGCCTAAATCCCATTTATAATCAAATCCAATTCCACCTTCTATTGTGCTTTTAGTTACACCATAAAAATCACTGCTATCTTCAGCAATCATCATTAATGATGGGTGTCTTAGATGGAGTAAAGAATTAAGCCGTTTTAAAAATTCGATAGAACCTTCGTTTCTCCCTTTTGATTTATCACCATCATAGAAGAGAATATTGCTGACAGCATCAACTCTAATTCCATCAAAATGAAACTCACTAACAAAATAGTTCATCGCTGACATTAAAAAACTTCGCACTGGGTCTTTGCCTAAATCAAAATAAGCACTTCCCCAAGGAGAAATCCTTCTTCTTGTGTCACTCGGTTCAAATAAATGCGCACCATCATAGTTATAAAGTGCCCATTCGTCTTTAGCAAAATGCACTGGAGCAAAATCTAAAATGACACCGATATTGGCTTGATGGAGACGATCAACTAAACTCATTAGTTGCTTTGGATTACCATATCTAGAATCGACAGAGAAAAATCCAGTCGCTTGATAGCCCCAGGAGCCATCAAATGGGTATTGAACAATAGGCATTATTTCCACGTGTGTGTAGGCGTGCTCGTTAAGATAAGGAATTAAATAATCAGCAATTTCTTCATAAGAAAGATATCGATTGTCTACTTTCCCCTTCCAACTACCTAAATGCATCTCATAAATTGACATTGGTTTATCAAAATTACGACTACGACTTTCTAAATATTTTTTGTCGTGCCAAATAAATCCGGTGTAGTCGAATAATCTTGAACATGTAGCGGGACGATATTCGCTATAGAATGCGAATGGATCAGCTTTATCTACATATTTATTTTTAGCGTTTAAAAAATGAAATTTATAGGATTGATAATTACTTAGTCCAGGAATAAATATTTCCCAAGTACCTGAATCATCAATTTTATTTAATTTATGAATAGTGACGTCCCAAGAATTCCATTCACCGATGACTGAAACATCTTTTGCCATGGGAGCGTATAATCTAAAAACAACGCCACTAACGCCATCGCGTTTTTCAAAATGAGCACCAAAATATGTATATGCATCAATAGATTGACCAACTAAATAGTCATAGAGAAGTCCGAAAGCCATATTTCTACTTTATAGTATATAAATTTTCTTTATTAGAGCAATAAAAAATATAATCAAACGTATGAAAACTTAATATTTTTTGTTATTTTTTCTCTATTTGCTAACAAATTAATTTGGCTTTGTTTGATGAGAACTGTCTTTCTTAACAAAGTTAAAATATTGATAATGACACCATAAATAAAGAGGGTACCAAACGATATATGTCTCATTATTTAATTATTATGTTATTGTCATTAATAAATAAAAAACGACCTAGACGATATAGTTAAGTAGTCTCACAAGATATTAATATTATAAATTAATCAACTCATGGTTAGAAAAGCGCTGGTGATTTGTGTGATTTAAATCACAAAACCAAATTAATAACTGATTTTCGTTTAAAGCATAATTACATTTATTCAAAAGAGAATCACCAATAAAATAATAAATTGGTCCTTTGGGCAAATATTTAATATTCTAAATTGAAACAAGGAAGTGGTTTAACTATAATGTTAAAGAATACGAGGAGTAAGCATATGGCAAAAGTTATGGCAGTTAATACTGGCAGTTCCAGTTTGAAATTTAAATTATATGAAATGCCTGAGGAAAAAGTTATTTGTTCAGGCAACGCCGAAAGAATCGGACATGAAGACGGTATTTTTGGCATTAAATTTAATGGTGAAAACGAGAAAAAAGTTTTACCAATTTTAGATCACGCAAAAGCAGTTGAACTATTAGTGAACGCTCTTATTGAAAAGAAAATCATCAATTCAATGGATGAAATAATTGCCTTAGGTCATAGAATAGTACAAGGTGGTAAATATTTCTCACATTCGGAACTTTTTAACAAAGATACCGAAGAAAAAATTGAATCATTAATACCTCTTGCACCACTACATAATAAAGCTCATTTAGTGGGATTTAGAGCATTTAAAAAATTGCTTCCAAATGTCACAAATGTCGCTGTTTTTGATACTGCATTCCATCAAAGTATGGCTGAGGAAGACTATGTCTTTCCTATTCCATATGAATATACACTAAAATATGATTGCAGAAGATATGGCGCACATGGAACAAGTCATCAATATTTAGCACAAAAAGGAGAACAATATCTTAATGGGATTGCTCATCCAAAAATCATTTCCTGTCACATCGGAAGCGGAGCGTCAATCACTGCTATTAAAGATGGAAAATGTGTAGCGACATCGATGGGACTTACTCCGCTAGGAGGAATAATGATGGGTACTCGAACTGGTGATTTAGATCCTAGCGTTATGAATTATTTGTGTAAATGCACCTCTAAATCAGTTGAAGAAATGTATCAAATATTCAACAAACAATCAGGTTTACTTGGCGTCAGTGAAGTTTCTAACGATTCTCGAGATATCGCAAAAGCATGTTCAGAAAATAATCCAAAAGCACTTTTAGCCAACAAATTATTCATTAGAAGAGTCTGTGATTTTATTGGTCAATATTATGTTCGATTAGGTGGCGTAGATTTAATTATCTTCTCCGCTGGTATTGGTGAAAATTCACCAGATTTTAGACAAGCTGTCATAAATGACATCGCTCCAGCGTTAGGAGTAGAAATAGATAGTGAAATCAATAAAAAATCACAAGGTGTAGAAGCTTTACTAAGTACAAAAAATAGTAAAATTAAGGTTGCAGTCATTCCAACTGATGAAGAAGTTATGCTCGCTAGAGATGCTTATAAGGCTTATTTAGAGGAACACAAACAATAAAAATCTTGTTTTATATTATCTATAAAAACGCTTTCATAGACTAATTGATGGCGTTTTTTAGTTTTTAACTTGACTATATAGATATATTTTTTCTACTATATTGTAAATTTAATTAAATTTGAAAGGAGACCTGAATTATGGCTAACAAAAAATTTATACCAATCTGTTTGATGGCTACATTATTAGCGGGTTGCCAATCGACTACTCCTTCAACAGGAAATGCACTTCTCGATTACATGAACACTCTTGAGGTTGGCGAATTAAAACGAAAGGATATCAATAAGATTTTCACCAATAACTTGCTTAATAGTAATGATAAGTTAGTTAAAGATGCATCTTATCAAGAACTCGTTTTTGAACCTTATTGGGCATTATCAGAAGGCTTAGAAGATAGCGAATATGCTGAATATGTTAAAAAATCAGACAAAAAGCAAACTTATAAAGTTTATGATAACAATGTTGTTGTCTGTACTGGTGCTTCAACTGTCTATCCTTTTGATAAGTCAACTATCAAAGATGGCGATGATATGGCTGATGGTATAGCAACTACTCCAACCGCATACACTGACACGGCGACAATATGGCATGATGAAAATGATGAAAAACTTCGTTATGTCTATGATCGTGACCCAGATAATGAAGATGGCAGTGAAAACAAATATTCATTTGAAGCAAGTTGTGATTTCGATGACTATCTATTTGATGACGTCATTCACGCAGGTGGTCTTGGCTCACTAATGACTAAAGCCAAAGAAGATGTTGAAGATACATTCTCACTATACGCTGGCGCATGGTCTAGTAGCATGACAAAGAAAGAAAACTTCTCTGCTAGTAAAAAAGAAGATGGAAGTATTTCTATTAGCTTCACCGGCGATCTTTGTATGGATTTATACTCTGCCGAATTCCTTTGGGGTTGGGAATTTAACAAAGACAAAGATGGCGAATACGATTATGAACACCCAGTAAAAAAGGAATCAAGCACATTTGACAATATATATGTTGACCGTCGTGTCCGCTTCTCATATGCATATGAAATTGATGCAAAAGGATTTGTTACTAGTGCATCAGCATGCTATTTCTCATATTTAACTAGAATCTATAAAGATTCTTTAGGTGAATTCCAAGGCGATATTTATCACGCTGATGACAATCCGGAAGGTAAATTAAAATATCCTCTTGATAAAACAACTATCGCTGCACTTGAGACTCCAGGTAGATTAGTGGATGTTGAATACATCAACGGTCAACCAAATCCATATCTAAACACTACGTATGATGATGGATTTCCATATAATATCGATTACTTCACTGCTAAAGGAAGTATCGATGATGAGAACAAAAATTATAATAAGGAAGAACTTCCAAATTATAGCGATTACCGTGAACAATTTGACTTAGTCGATACTGGTGTTTGGGTTGATGCCTACGCACTATTCATGGAAGAACATTAATTTATATATTAATGATTAAGAGAACTCGTTTGGGTTCTCTTTTTTTTGAACACTAATTAACAAGAAAGAGTAGGATTATAAATTTGATAGTGAACTATCAATTTTAATCGTGTAAAATATAAAACTATGAAAAACAAACTTGATGAGAATATTGCTCAATTAGCAAGCAATTATAAAAACAAATATCGTAAATTCTTAAAACTAATTAACCATTATGACTATATTGCTATCTTTAGACATGTTAGACCTGATTTTGATGCTTTTGGTTCACAGATGGCAATGTATGAATTTTTAAAAGATAATTTTCCTAATAAACAAATTGTCTTTGTTGGTGAAAGCTCTTCTTTGACTCCAAAATGCTTTCCTCTTCCGATGGAGATTGAAGATTCATTTTTTGATAATAATGAGGTATTAGCGATTTCTCTAGACACATCATCTAAATCTCGAATAAGTGATCATAGAGTTAAAAAATGTAAATATCTAATCAAAATTGACCATCATCCTGAAGTTGAACACTACGGTAGACTTCAAATAGTTGACGATAAACTTTCTGCAGCGGGAGAATTACTCGCTAATATGCTCATCTATTTTGAAAATAAAGGTTATAAATTATCGAGTAAATGTGCTGAATATTTATATAAGAGTATTGCAGGTGATTCCAATCGATTTTTATATGATTCATGCGGTGCACATACATTTGGAGTTTGTGAACATCTTTTAGAAAAGGGAATTAAATTATCGAGTATTTATAAACAAATGTATTTTGAAGACTTGTCAAAATTAAATGTTACTCGATATGTAATGGACAATTTTAAAGTGACTCCACATGGAGTGGCCTATTATATTCTAAATAAAGAAACCTTAGAAAAGTTTGATATAAGTGCAGACCACGGAAAAGATAATATCAATATTTTCGATCATTTCTATGGAATAAATATTTGGGTAAGCGCTAGTGAGGACGTAGACAATAAGGTCTGGAGAGTTTCGATTAGATCTAGCGAAATAGCAATTGACAAAGTTGCTGAAAAATATCGTGGAGGTGGACATGCTCAAGCAAGTGGTGCGAAAGTTAAAAGCCTCGAAGAATTTTCAAAATTATTGAACGATTTAGATAATTTAATTAAATAAGCAAAAATTTATGTTGCAAAAAGGTTCATATATGTACCTTTTTTCTTTATAGAGATATGTTTTATTGTTAATATATTTATATATGTTTGTGCCATTACATGTTTATAGCGGATATTCTTTTTTAAAAAGCGGTTATAAGTTGGAAAATTATGTTAGTGACGCTAAAAAGATGTCGTATGAGACGATTGGTCTAAGTGATTTTCACACACTTTCTGGAGCGCCTCATTTTGTTAATTTAACTGCAAAATATAAACTTAAACCAATTGTTGGTGAAGATTTGCTTATTGAAGGAATTACATTCTCATTATTTGTAATAAATGAAATTGGTTATCGAAATTTACTTAAATTGTCTTATTTAGTTAAAAAAGGACAATTTGAATTAAATAATCTTAAAGATTATCAAAACGGATTAGTTGTCGTTATCGATATGGATAACCCTTTAATTAAAGAAAAATTTAATGAAGACAAGAATAATTTTCCTCATTTTATGGCTGTTTTAACTAAAGGTATAACTAATTTGTTTTTAGGCATTAATGATTATGGTCTAAATCGACAATATATGGATTCATTAAGAGAATTTTTAGATAAATATCCATATGATTTAGTCGCGTTCCCATTTATAAAATACGCTAAAAAAGACGATGCTATCGTTTTAAAAATGATTGAAGCCATCGCTAGAAATGAAAAAATTAAAGAAAAGAACGTAACAGGAAATCAGTATTTATTAACAAACATAGAAATCGAACATTTATATAGAGAAGCAGAAATTAAAAACACCGAAAAAATTGCCTCGTTAATCCACTTTGATTTACTCAAAAGCAAACGTGGAAAGATGATCAGTTTTTATAACGAACTAGGCTTAACTAGTGATGAATATCTCACTAAACTCGCTTATGATGGTCTTAAAAAACTTAAACTTGATGATTTAAAGCATATCGAAAGATTAAATTATGAACTCGATGTTATTAAATCGATGGGATTTTCGGATTATTTTTTAATTGTTAGCGATTATGTTAATTTTGCCAAAAATAATAACATCCCGGTTGGTCCAGGAAGAGGAAGCGCAGGTGGCTCTTTAGTCGCACACACTCTAGGTATTACCGTCATTGATCCACTTGAATATGATTTGCTTTTCGAACGATTTTTAAATAAAGCCAGACAAAGTATGCCTGATATCGATGTTGACTTTTCGGACACAAAAAGAGAATACGTAGTCTCTTATTTGAAACAAAAATATGGTTTAGACCATGTTTCAAATATTACAACTATTCAAACTATAGGCGCAAAACAATCACTTCGTGATGTTGGTCGAATTTATGATTATCCATCCAAAGATATTGATTTACTTGCTAAATTGATTCCTAATAAAGCTGCAAATGATATCTCACTTAGAGAAGCATATAAAACTATTCCTCAATTTAAAAATTTACTCGACAAAGATAAATACTATTTAGAAATAGTTTCATTAGCCAGCAAAATAGAAGGTTTTCCTCGCCAGAGAGGCCTTCATGCAGCGGGTATTGTCTTAAATGCCGATCCACTTTATGAAGTTATTCCAACTGATAGTGATTTAAACGATAATCTTGTCGAAGAATTTGAAATGGAATTTCTTGAAAGCCAAGGATTCTTAAAAATGGATATTCTTTCCATAAGAAATTTGACAATTGTTGAACAAGTTTTAGATAAACTAAATGACAAAGGAATAAATCTAAAGATGGATGACATTCCTTACAAGGATATTGAGGCGATTAAGATTATCGCTAAAGGGGACACGACAGGTATTTTCCAGCTCGAAAGTCAAGGAATGAGAAATGCAATTTTGACTGTAAAACCAGAACGATTCGAAGATATCGTCGCTATTTTATCTTTATATCGACCAGGGCCAATGCAAGAAATTAAAAGATATGCAAATCGAAAAATGGGTAAAGAAACCCCTACTTATATTTCAAGTGTCATTAAGGAGATACTCGCTCCAACCTATGGAATTATCGTCTATCAAGAGCAGATTATGCAGATAGCAAATAAGATGGCGGGCCTTTCACTTAATGAGGCAGATTTATTTCGACGAGCAATATCAAAAAAAGACACAAACAAATTGGCGTCTTTAAAAGAAACATTTATTCATGGGTGTCTAAAAAATGGTTACAAACAAAATGTCGCAATTGAAGTATTTAATAATATCTACAAATTCGCGGATTATGGATTTAATAAATCTCACGCTGTCTCATATGCTGTCTTTTCATGCCGAATGGCTTATTTAAAAGCGAAGTATCCGGAAGAATTTTATGCAGCAATACTTGATAATTCATCGGGAGAAAGCGATTCTTTTTCATTAGCAATTAACGAAATTAGAAAAGCAAATATCAAAATTCATGGACCAGATGTGAGTTTATCAACGAATAATTTTACAATTAATAACGATTCACTATTGTTCCCACTTAATCGAATAAAAGGTCTATTTAATGAATCCGCTAATAACATTATTATCGAACGAGAGAAGAATGGTCCATTCTATGATTATTATGACTTCGTTACGAGAATGAAACATTATAAGCTTCAACCGGCACAATTAATGAAACTTATCGACGCTGGAGCGCTTGATTGTCTAGATAAATCAAGAGCGTCTTTAAGAATTAATATGCCAAACGCTTTAGCCTATGCGAACATGATTGCAGATGACGAAGGAAATCTCATCATCAATATGAAAGAATTTGCTAAGCCTATATATGAACATATAGATGATGATTTAATTGAAAATCTCGATAAAGAATATGAATGTTTAGGGCTTCTTATCAGTGACTCTCCTCTTAAGATATATGCCGATAAACTTAAAAATAAAAATTTGACGCCACTTAATGAAGTAGTTTCTTCAAAAGGAAGAATAAATATCGCTGGTGTCATTAAAACGATTAAAATTATCAAAACTAAGAAAGGTACTCCGATGGCGTTTATGTCTATTTATGATCAAAGTGGAGAACTTGAAGTGACTTTATTTTCTGAAACATATGAAATATCCTCACAATTTTTAAAAAGAAATAAAGCGGTTTATATTGAAGGATATTATAAAATAGAAAGAAATTCTTTTATTGTAGAAGACATATCTCCTTTGGAGGATAACTAATGAGTAAATGTTATATTATCGATGGAAATTCACTATTGTTTAGAGCATTTTATGCGACATATCGAGGTGATGATAGTCAAATAATGCGTACCAAAGAAGGCGTTGCGACGAATGCTTTATTTGCGTTTTCAAATATGATTAATAAGATTTTGTCTTCTTTAAGAGAAAACGATTCAATTTTTGTCGCCTTTGATACAGGCAAAGCAACATTCCGTCATTTACAAGATAAAGACTATAAAGCCAATCGCAAGCCTTGTCCACCACTACTTAAAGAGCAAATGCCATTAGCGAGACAATTTTTAAAATCACTCAATATCTTTACCTACGAAAAAGAAGGATATGAGGCCGATGATATTGCTGGAACATTTGCTAAAAGGGCCGCAAAAGAGGGATATGAAGTAATTATTTATACAAGCGATAAAGATTATCTTCAACTCATTGATGAAAATATATCTATTCATCTACTCAAAACAGGAATGAGTAATATTGTTATTATGAATGAAGAGAGCATGATGAATGAATATCACATTAAGCCTCTTCAGATAATTGACTATAAAGGGCTAAGGGGAGATGATAGTGATAATCTTCCTGGTATACCAGGAATTGGCGATAAGACCGCTATTAAATTAATCCAAGAATATGGTAGTTTTGAAAATATCTTATCAGTCGCAGGTTCACTAAAATCAAAAGTTGGTGAAAATATATTATCTAACGCTGATAAGGGAAGACTTTCTTACCAATTAGCTAGAATCAATTTAGATGTCGAACTACCATTTTCTGTTAAAGACACTATTTATGAAGGCTATGATTTTAAATCCATTAATGAATTTGCTAACAAATTTGAACTTAGACAATTCATGAATAAACTTCCATCTAAATTAAATAAAAGCTCTTCAAATAAATTTGATTTAGAAATAAATTATGTCGATGATTTTACTAATATTGATTTTCCTGATGAAATTGCCCTTATGCTCGATAAAGATGAAGGAAATTATAATGACGCAATTATATATGGATTATCCATATATATGAATGAGAAAATATATTACATCGAAAAAGATAATATCTTAAAAAACCAAAAATTACTGGATGCTTTAAAAAATCCTAACATTAAAAAATATTGTTACGACTATAAAGCGATTAAAGTATCTTTAAGCAAAATAAACGTAATAATAGAAGGATTATATTTTGATTGTTTGCTAGCTATATATTTACTCGATTCATCACTCAATCAAAACGTCGATGGTGTTATGCGTTATTTTGGAATAGATTTATTAGATAATTCTACTCAAAGCGTATCTTTGTTTGATAATTCTAATCCAATTAGGACCGCTAAAATTGCCTATTACACAAAGAAAATAGCAAACAAAGCTATTTCAGAAATGGATAAAAATGAATTATTAAAATTATATTTTGATGTTGAAATTCCTCTTTGTAGTGTCCTTTCAGAAATGGAAATAGAAGGCTTCCCACTAAACGGAGAAACACTAGAAAATATCGGGGAAAATTTTAAAATTAATCTCGAAAATTCTAAGAAAAGAATCTACGATTTAGCGGGACAAGAATTTAACATCGACTCCCCAAAGCAAGTCGCAGATATTTTGTTTAATAAACTAAGTTTACCCGCTAATAAAAAACAATCAACTTCTGTCGAAGTGCTTAAATCGCTTGAAACTTATCATCCTATAGTGAGTGAAATTCTTGTCTATCGAAAATATGCGAAATTATTGTCGACATATGTTACTGGACTACTTTCTCACATTAAAGAAGACGGCAAAATTCACACAATTTTTAATCAAGCACTCACCACGACTGGTCGATTATCATCTAGCGAACCGAATTTACAAAATATATCAACTAGAGATGAAGAAGGTAAACTCATTCGAAAGGCTTTCTATTATAATGATGAAAATTATTGGATATTATCACTTGATTATTCACAAATAGAACTTAGAATTTTAGCGTCCCTAAGTGGATCTAAAAAACTGCAAGAAGTATTCGATAATGACGAAGACATCCACGCTTCTACTGCTAAAAATGTTTTTCATAGTGAAAATATTACTCCTGAAGAAAGACGGAGAGCTAAAGCAATTAATTTTGGTATTATATATGGAATATCAGATTGGGGTTTAGCAGAACAAATTGGAGTTAGTTTAAAAGAGGCGAAGCAACTAATAAATTCATTTTATGAAAATTATCCGGAAATAGGTCAATATTTTAAAAAAGTCATTGAAGATGCAGAAAAAAATTCATATGCGACGACGCTTTTAGGAAGAAGAAGATATCTCAGAGAAATTCATGATGCGAATTATCAAGTACGTGAATTTGCGCGTCGAGCAGCAATGAACGCTCCGATTCAAGGGAGTGCTGCTGATTTAATAAAAGTAGCAATGATAAAAGTTAATAAACTCTTAAAAGAAAATCATCTTAAAACTAAACTTGTTTTACAAATTCATGACGAACTTTTATTTAAAGTTCCAAGCGAAGAAAAAGATATTGCTATCAAGCTACTTAAAGACACTATGGAACACGCTTTAGATTTAGATGTAAAGTTAGTTAGTGACGGAGGATATGGTCGAAGTTGGTTCGATGCTAAATAAAATGCCAGAATTACCAGAAGTTGAAACAATAAAAAATATTCTTTCTAAAAATATAATTGGAAAGAAAATTGTTAGTGTCGATATTTATCGAGAAAAGACGATATTAAACGACATTGATTTTTTTACTAAAAAAGTTGAAGGCGCAACAATAACAGACTTATCGCGAATTGGTAAATATATCATTTTTCATTTAGACAACCATTACGTTTTGCTTGCTCATTTAAGAATGGAAGGAAAATTTTATTTCAAAACAATAAAAGAGCCAAATAGTAAGCATGATTTAGTAATTTTTCATTTTATAGATGATACATATCTAACTTATAACGACACACGTAAGTTTGGAATCATGAAAATTTTAGATGAAAATAATTATAAAAATGAAGAACCGCTATGCAAAGTTGGTCCAGATCCTTTCATGTTAAATAGTAGTAATAGACTACTACAAGCATTTAAAAATAAATCGATACCAATTAAAAGCGCACTACTAGACCAAAGCATAATGTCTGGACTAGGCAACATTTATGTTGATGAAGTTCTTTTTAGTGCAAAAGTTCATCCTTTAACGCCATCTAAAATGGTTAAAAAAGAAAAATTAGATGAAATACTACATTATTCAAAAGAAATTTTATTAAGTGCAATCTCTTTTGGTGGTTCAACAATTAAATCTTATCATCCCGATAAAGGTGTTTCTGGAGGGTTTCAAAATAATTTAAAAGTCTATGGTCATAAAGACGAATTATGTCAATGTTGTCACCACCACTTAAAAAAGATATTTGTTAACGGAAGAGGAACAACATATTGTCCACATTGTCAAAAAAATCCGAACGCACCATTAGTTATTGGTGTTACAGGTGCAATTGGAAGTGGAAAAAGTTTAGTTGGTGAATATTTCTTAAATAAAGGATTTGTCGTTATAGATGCAGATAAAATAGTCGCTTCTTTATATAAAGAAAAAGAAGTTATCACGCATTTAAAAACAATAATAAAGAATTTGAAAATAAAAAATAACGAAGTTGATAAAGATTATTTAAGAGATTATCT
>CAVIPP010000020.1:0-20588 GCA_963644615.1 Oscillospiraceae bacterium | reverse complement strand
CTTATTTTGTGTATTTTTATTCGTTAACATGTTCTCATTGTGCTTCTATAAAAAATGAAATAATAGAATTTGCTTTATCTAAGAAAGAAACAATATTTTTTATAAAATCATCTCCCGAAATTGCTATTGATGAAAATAAAGCAAATGAAAATAATGTTAGTAATATTTCTGATTTGGCTATTAGAGGATATCCTTCATTAATAAAAATTTCTGAGTCTACACTAACCCTAAATGTGGCGGGTATCACACCTATTAAATTAGCGTTAAACATCAATTGAATTTTATTGTTATAGATATAGCCTTATGCTAAAATTACCTATGGTAAAAGCTATTAAGGTTTATGGACTATTCATTAAAATTAAACGATAAACAATTTCAAGCAGTGTCAACTTCTAGTAAGTATGTACGAGTTGTCGCTGGTGCGGGTAGTGGTAAGACACGAGTTTTAACATATCGTATTTCTTATTTAGTGGGCGAAAAAGGTGTTAAACCATCCAGCATTGTCGCAATTGCCTTTACTAATAAAGTCGCTAACGAGATGAAACAAAGAGCCATCAATTTATTAAATGGACATGGCGATGGTGTCCAGGTTTCAACATTCCATTCCTGGTGTGCAAAATTTTTAAGAAGAGAAATTGATGTAATAAATTTCCCTAACAATTTCACCATCATGGATGAAGAAGATCAAACAACATTAGTAAAAAATATTGCCATTGAAAATGGTTATAAAAGAAACGACCCAATTGTTAAGCAAACGCTTGGCTTTATTGGCTATCATAAAATGATTGGTAAATATCCCGAAGATATAAAAATTAGTAAATTTTCAACCGATACAGAAAAGAAAATTCTCCAATTTTATCATCTATATGAACAAAGAAAAAACGAAATGTTATCGTTAGATTTTGATGATTTGCTTTTAAAAACTGTACAGATTCTTAGTGAATTTCCCGCTATTCGGAAACATTATCAAAACTCAATCACTAACATTTTGGTTGATGAATTTCAAGACACGAATGATGTTCAATATTCACTCATAAAACTTTTAATGAACATAGATACATCGCTATATGTGGTCGGCGATCCTGACCAAACTATTTATACTTGGAGAGGTGCTAATCAGGATATTATTTTAAATTTTATTCATGACTTCCCAAATGCTGAGACGATTATTCTAGATAGAAATTATCGTTCAACAAAAACGATATTAAATACTGCTAATAAACTCATATCTCACAACAAGAAAAGAGTACCTAAAGATTTATATACTGAAAATGAAGAAGGTGGAAAAATAATCGCTAAATGTCTCTCTTCTAGAGAAGAGGAAGCTAAATACGTATTAGACCAAATTGAACAGATCAAGCTTAAGAACCCAGATGTAAAATATAACGATATCGCTATTTTATATCGCGCTTCATATTTAACACTTCCATTTGAAAACGAATTTATGAGAAGGCGAATTCCTTATCAAATCTATGGAGGCATTAAGTTTTATCAACGAAAAGAAGTCAAGGACGTCTTAGCGTATTTCCGACTCATCTATAATTCCAAAGATGATATTTCATTTGAAAGAATTATCAATGTTCCAAGAAGAGGAATAGGTGATTCATCAATGGATATTTTAAAAATGGAAAAAGATAACGCTGGACTTTCTTATTATGACTATATTAAAAATATCCAAAATTATTCAACTATGCTAAAAAGCAAAGTAATTGTTTCACTTTCGTTTTTAGTTGAAAAAATTGAAAAGACTAAAGCAAAACTTGCTGAAGGGCTTGAAGCATATCCTAAAATCTTAGAAGACTTTATTACTGAAATTAATTATTATGAATATCTGTCAAACGATGATGATGCTGATGAGAGACTCGGTAACGTTAAAACTCTTTTTGATAACATAATTGACTATCTAAAAGTTAATCCAGATTCCTCTTTTGAACAATATCTTCAAGATGCGTCACTACAATCTTCTCAAGATGAAATAAATGATAAGAATCATGTCAATTTAATGACTATTCATGTCGCTAAAGGACTAGAATTTGATTATGTCTTTGTCGTCTCCTTAATTGATGGTATCTTTCCTTCGGAAAAAACTCTTTTTGAAAACGATGGTGATGAAGGAATGGAAGAAGAAAGAAGACTTTGTTATGTTGCCTTTACTCGTGCAAGAAAAGAATTGTTTGTAACTTGTAATACATCTTATTCTTTTGTACTTTCTGATAAATCTAAACAATCTCCATTTTTTATGGAAGCAGGGCTATCGACTAGAGAATCATATGATGATAAATACAAAATGAATAAACCAATATGGAAATATTCAAACACATTATTTGATGACATTAAGCCACCGTTCGAAGTTGAAGAAAAAAATATTGAACCAGTTGAACCTGTCACAAACGGAATAATTAGTTGGGAGATAGGTGATATAGTCATTCATGACAAATTTGGTCGAGGCGTTGTAACTCAAATCATCGATGACACTATTATCCAAGTGAATTTTGAAAAATATGGTATAAAGTCAATGCTTGCAAATCATAAAATGATGCACAAGGAAGAAAGGGTTGATGGAGAAGCATGAGCGAATTAGAAAATAGAATTCAAGAAATAACTAAATTACTCGAACAATATAATTACGAATATTATGTTTTAGATAATCCTAGTGTTCCAGACAGTGAATACGATAAGCTCATGAACGAACTTATTTCAATCGAAAAAGCTCATCCCGAACTTATTACTCCTCTTTCTCCAACTCAACGTGTTGGTGGAAAGGTTCTTTCAAAATTTGAAAAAATTAAACATAAACGAATGATGTTATCGCTCGCTAATGCGTTTAATGAAAAGGATTTAAGAGATTTTGATCAAAAAGTTCGTGATGTTGTTGGTGTAGACAAAGTTGAATACATGTGTGAGATGAAAATCGATGGTTTAGCTATGGCGATTGAATATGTTGATGGTCGACTCAATTACGCTGCGACACGAGGTGACGGAAATGAAGGCGAAATTGTCACCAATAATGTTTTAACGATTAAATCAATCCCAACAATTGTTGATGATAATAGAATATTTGAAGTTCGCGGTGAAGTATATATGCCTAAAAAAGTTCTTAACGAACTAAACAAACAAAGAGAAGAAAAAGGTGAAGACTTACTCGCTAATGCTAGAAACGCCGCAGCGGGAAGCATTCGTCAACTTGATTCTTCGATTGCTGCTAGCCGTAAACTAAATGCTTTTTGGTATTATTTAGTGAACGCTGATGAACTAGGTTTTAAGCGTCATAGTGATGCACTTAATTACATTGAAAAATTAGGTTTTCGAACTAATAAAGAAAGAAGAATTTGTAATGGTATAGAAGAGGTTCTTGCCTATGTTGATGAATATACATTAAAAAGACCTAATTTAGATTACGATATTGATGGAATTGTTATTAAAGTCAATAATATCGAAGCTTATCCAAAATTAGGATATACCGCTAAGACACCTAAATGGGCAATTGCTTATAAATTTCCACCTGAAGAGGTTGTGACTAAATTAGAAAATATTATTTTTACTGTTGGTCGTACTGGTAAGATAACCCCGAATGCTGTTATTAAGCCAACCCGTGTCGCAGGTTCCATCGTTCAAAGAGCAACATTACATAATGAAGACTTTGTTATCGATAAAGATTTAAGAATTGGCGACTACATTATTCTTAGAAAAGCAGGGGATGTTATTCCTGAAGTAGTTAAGCCACTTGTTGAAAGAAGAGATGGAAGCGAAATTCCATTTAAGATGATTGATGTTTGTCCTGACTGCGGATCGCTATTAATTAAAAAAGATGCAATGCATTTTTGTACCAACCCACTTTGCCCTGCTCGAAAAATAGAAGCTATTATCCATTTTGCTAGCAAGGACGCAATGGACATCGAAGGATTAGGTGAAAAAGTCGCAGAAGAATTTTTCAATGAAGGTTTTGTCAAATCTATCCCTGATATATATGATTTAGCAAAATATCGTGAAGATATTATTTCTATTGATGGCTGGAAGGATAAATCAGTGGATAATTTACTTACTGCAATTGATAAATCTAAACAAAATTCTCTTGAGCGACTTCTTTTTGGTCTTGGTATTAAAGAAGTTGGTGAGAAGATGGCCAAAACATTAGCGAGAAAATATTTAAATCTTGATAATTTCTTTAATTTAACAGAAGAAGATTTACTCCAAATTAATGATGTTGGTCCCGTTTTAGCTCACTCCCTATGTGATTTTTTCCATAACGAAGAAAATATTAACCTCATTGAACAGCTCCGTAATTATGGTCTTAACTTTGAATTTTTAGGCAATGTCAATACCTCATCAAATTCATATTTTAATGGTAAAACCATTGTTCTTACTGGAACTTTGACCCATTATGGAAGGAAACAAGCTACTGAAATGCTTGAAAATTTAGGCGCTAAAGTGACAAGTTCTGTTTCTGTTAAGACAGACTTAGTCATCTACGGAAGCGAAGCTGGAAGTAAACTTGATAAAGCTAATGCACTTGGAGTCCAAATTATGGATGAGACTGAATTTGAAGCAAAACTTCAAAATTGATAGATTTATGATAGGATATTTAAATTATGAAACAATATAATATTGAAATTCTAAAAGACGCTGCACATCGACTAATGTTTGATATGTCACCTGAACAATATGAAACATTACTTAGGGAATTTGATGTTGTAACCGCTCAGATGAAAGTACTTGGTGAAGATAAAACTATTGATGAATATGAACCAATGGTCTTTCCATTCGAATGTACAACTTTTTATTTAAGAGAAGATATACCAGCTAAACCACTCGACCGTGAATTAGCGCTTAAGAACGCTCAAAACAAAACCGGTGGGCAAATCAAACTTCCAAAGGTGGTGATTTAAATGAATTACCGCGAACTTACTATTGATGAACTTCACGAACTACTCGTGAATAAAAAAGTCACACCACTTGAATTAACTCTTGAAGCTATAAGACTTGCTAAAAATGACACTAATAACGCTTTTGAATTTATAAACGAAGAGAAAGCGATTGAATTTGCTAAAAATTTAGGTGAACCAGAAGTTAATAATCCTCTTTGGGGAATACCGTTTGTGGCAAAAGACAATTTTTCAACAAAAGATATTCCTACGACCGCTAGTAGCAACATTTTAGACGGATATGTGCCATTATTTGACGCCACGGTGATTGAGAAGTTAACTGATAAAAAAGCTATTTTAATCGGAAAAACCACTCTTGATGAACTCGCAATGGGTGGAACTGGCACAACTGGCCACTTAGGAATTACATACAACCCATTTGATCGAAGTCACACTCGTTTAGTTGGCGGCTCTAGTTGTGGATCTGCAGCCGCTACTGCCGATGGAATTGTTCCATTCGCGCTTGGTAGCGATACAGGTGATTCAACGAGAAAACCTGCTTCATTTGCTGGACTTGTTGGTCTTAAACCTACGTGGAGTAGAGTTTCTCGATATGGTTTATTTCCTTTCGCACCATCACTTGATACAGTTGGTATTTTTGCTCGTAATGTTAAAGATTCAGCTTATATATTAAATGCTATAGCAGGAAGAGACGACAAAGATTCAACATCATCAAATAAAGAAATTGATGATTATACTTTAGAAATTAATCAGCCAATTAAGGGAAAAACTATTGGTGTTATCCAAGAAATCGTCGATACTTTAAAAGACAAAAATGCAATCAACGCTTTCAATAAATCGCTCGAAGGTTTTAAAGAAAAAGGCTCAATTATTAAATATGTTCATATACCTACAAATGTTTTAGCGTCCTTACTTCCTACCTATTTTGTTATTTCTTGTGCCGAGGCAACAAGCAATAATGCAAACTTAGACGGCATTAAATTTGGACCATATTCTGATGGTGCTACTTACGAAGAAGTAGTAACAAAGGCTAGAACAAAAGGATTTTCTGAATTAATTAAACGTAGATTTGTCATTGGTTCTTATGCCTTAATGAGTGAAAATCAAAACGAATTATTTGTTCGTGCACAAAAAAATAGAAGGAGAATCGTCGAAGCAATTAATAAGTGTTTAGAAGAAGTTGATGTTATTTATACGCCTGCCGCTCCTAGTGTTGCACCAAAATTTTCTGATAAAAGCGATAGACTCTCTGATGAATATTTAATCGCAGACAATCATTTAGTGCTCGGTAATTTTGCTGGTCTACCTTCAATTACATTACCGATCGCTTTAATTGATGGACTACCTTATGGCGCTAATTTGATGAGTAAAGCATTTTCAGAAAAAGAATTATTTAAATTTGCTTCCGCTCTTGAAGATATATCTGGACTTAAAAATTTAGTAGCAAAGGAGGACAAATAAAATGGAATTTGAACCAATTATCGGTCTTGAAATTCACGTTGAATTAAAAACTAAATCAAAAATGTTCTCTAATGCACCAGTCTTATACGGTGAGGAACCTAATACTCTTATTGCTCCTTTAGATATGGCTTTTCCAGGCACATTGCCTACTGTAAATAAAGAAGCAGTTATTTATGCTATTAGAGTCTGTAATGCATTACATATGTCTATTGACCAAGAATTACATTTCGATCGTAAAAATTATTTTTATAGCGATTTACCAAAGGGTTATCAAATAACTCAAAACAATCGCCCGATCGGTTCAAATGGTTATCTTGAAATAGTTGATGAAAATGAGCAAATAAAACGCATCAATATTGAACGTCTTCATATTGAAGAAGATACATGTAAGCAACTTCATTTCAATACATTTACCTTACTTGATTACAATCGAGCAGGTACACCATTAATTGAGATTGTTTCTTGTCCTGAGTTGACTAGTGGACTAGAAGCTATGAGATATGTTGAGAAGATTAGATCAATAGTTGTCTTCTCTGATGTCAGTGATGGCAAAATGGAAGAAGGATCCTTACGCTGTGATGTAAATATTTCCTTAAAACCTATAGGAAGTCCATTATTTGGCACGAAAGTTGAAATCAAAAATATAAATTCTATCTCACATATTCAAAAAGCAATTGATTTTGAAATTGCTCGTCAAAGCAAAATCTTAAACGAAGGTGGAAGTATTAGGCAGGAAACTAGAAGATATGATGACGCCAAAAAAGAAACTATTTTAATGAGAGTTAAAACTGACGCTGTCGATTATAAATATTTTCCTGAACCAAATATTACCCCAATTTCCTTAAGTGATAAATTTGTTAAAGACGCTATTGAATCTTGCCCAGAACTTGCAGAAAGTAAGAAAAATAGATATACAACCATATATGGTCTAAACGAATATGATGCAGGTCAATTAATTATGGATAAAGATATTTCAAATTATTTTGATGAAGCCGCCAAATATACCAAATCTTATAAGATATTGTCTAACTGGGTTAATGTTGATGTCATTGGATATCTTAATAAAAATAATATTCAAATTAAGGAATTTTCTTTAAATCCACACTCACTAGCAGAACTCGTTGATATGGTTAATTCCAATGATGTAAATTCTAATCAAGCTCGTGAAATATTTGCTAAAATGATTAATGACAATATATCTGCTAAAGAAGCGAAACAAGCCCTTGGAATTGTCTCTCAAATTTCTGACAATGATTTTATCAAGAAAGTTATCAATGAAGTTTTAGATGAATTCCCTAATTCAATTTCTGATTATAAGGAAGGTAAGGGGCGCGCTCTTGGATTTATGATTGGCCAAGTCATGAAAAAGACACAAGGTAAAGTTAATCCAAAATTGACAAACGACTTATTGCTCGAAGAATTAAAAAATAGGTAGGTGGTTATATGAAAAAACAAATCTTAGTTACAGGTGGACTTGGTTACATTGGTTCACATACAGTTGTGGAACTCCTCAAAGAAGGATATGAGCCTGTTATTGTTGATAATTTATATAATTCAAAAACTGAAGTATTGAATAGAATTAAAAAAATTTCAGGCGTTCGTCCTGAATTTATCGAGCTTGATGTCCGAGATGAGGAAAAACTTTCTAATGTATTTGGAAATCATAATATTTTTGCCGTTATTCATTTTGCGGGACTTAAAGCCGTTGGGGAATCTGTTAAAAAACCACAACTTTATTACGATAACAACATCGGCTCGACAGAAGTTTTACTTAGAGTCATGAAAAAATTTAATGTTAAAAATATTGTTTTTTCTAGTTCCGCGACTGTTTATGGTAATCCTAAAAAAGTTCCTATTTATGAGACTGATCCGGTTGGAGAATTCACTAATCCGTACGCTGAAACCAAGGTGCGTATTGAGGAAATGTTGATCAATTTATATAACAATGACCCCTCAATGAATATTGCTATTTTAAGATATTTTAATCCAATCGGTGCTCATAAAAGTGGTTTAATGGGTGAAGATCCAAGAGGCATTCCAAATAATTTGATGCCATATATTACGCAAGTCGCAATTGGTAAACTACCTTATCTATCTATTTATGGTAACGATTATCCAACTAACGATGGAACAGGTGTAAGAGATTATATTCATGTCGTGGATTTAGCTATTGGTCATGTTCTTACATTAAAAAAACTCGAACAAAATCCTGGACTTGTTATTTATAATTTAGGTACAGGTGTAGGAACTTCAGTTCTTGAACTTGTCCACGCGTTTGAAACTGCCAATGGAATAAAAATTAATTATAAAATTGTTGAAAGACGTCCTGGCGATGTCGCTGAATGTTACGCTAATGCGGACAAAGCATTTAAAGAGATTGGTTTTAAAACTAGATACAATATAGTTGATTGCTGTAAGGATTCATGGAATTGGCAAAAAAATAATCCTAAAGGTTATGATGAATGAGGAGGAATAACAATGGCACACGAAATAGTTAAACAAGAACTTAAAAACGGTAAAGTCAAAGTTGGTCATGCTTGGACTATTGATAATCCTATTGCAAATGTAATTGTTGTTACAGGTATGGCTGAACACGCTGCTAGATATGAAGACTTTGCTACTTTCTTAAATAAAAACGGATATAACGTCTATTGTGTTGACCATTATGGTCAAGGTCTCACCGCAGGTAGTGAAGATAAATTAGGTTATGTTCCTGAATCATTTTTCTCTAAGTCAGTCAAGGATATCGATGATTTAGTAACTAGATTAAGAGCTTCTCTTATTCCGACTTACATCTTTGCACATTCTATGGGAAGTTTTATGCTTCAAGACTATATTCAAAGATATACTGCTCATGTCAATAAAGTTATTTTATGTGGTACAAGTGGACCAAATGCTAAATTACTTTACTTTACTGGCCACAAATTATCTCATCTTTTAGTGCATAAAAAGAATCGTGATCATGCTGGTCATTTCTTCCACAAATTATCTTTCGGTGGTTATAACAAAAAAATCAAAAATGCTAAAACTAGTAACGATTGGTTATCCGAAAATGATGAAAATGTCGCCAAATATAATGCCGATCCATATTGTAACTTTGTTCCATCAAAAGGATTCTATCGCGAATTTTTAAAAGGCAATAATCGTCTATATAAGAAGAAATTCCTTAAGAAAATTAGAAAAGACATGTCTGTTTTATTAATTGCGGGTGAAGATGATCCAGTTGGTCAATATGGTAAAGGACCTACAAAACTTGCTCAATTATATAAGAAACTTGGTCTTGAAGATGTTCAATTGATTTTATATCCACATATGAGGCACGAAATCCTTAACGAAAAGGGACGTCAACAAGTCTATGATGATGTCCTTAAATTTCTCAAAGAAGAACATTCTGCTGCTGAAAAAATCCTTACAGATTAATGATAAAAATTCGACGGTATTCGTCGAATTTTAATTTATAGATAATTAATTTTCTTCGATAAATTTTGTTAATAATTTTTGGGAAGTTTTTAGATTTCTTTCCCCATTAGCGAATATATAAACTTTTAGTTTTGGTTCAGTACCGCTTGGACGAATAGTAATTGTTTCAGAAGTTGATAGGAAGAATTTAATGACGTCTGAATTTGGTAGTCCAGTTGGTTCGCTATGATCTTTAAAGTGAATTTGGCCTTCTAGGTAATCGCCAATATGGTCAACTTTTTTAAGTTCTTTTTTAATTTGTTCACCTCTAAATGCTTTCATTAAATTTTTAATTTTTTGTTTTCCTTCTAGCCCATCGAATTCAAAAGATAATGTCATAGTTTTATAATCGCCATATTTTTTGTAATAGCCCCGTAGTTTATCAAACAATGTAATTCCTTGATGTTTATAATAATTAGCCATTTCTGCAACTAATAATGCTGCGTTGACTGCGTCTTTATCACGAACATTTTTGTTTGTTAAATATCCACATGATTCTTCAAAACCAAAAATGTATCTATCGAGTTCGCCTTTTTGTTCTAAAAATAACATTTGTTCACCGATAAATTTAAAACCAGTTAATACATCTTTGACTTCAACGCCATATTCTTTAGCCATAATATTAACTAAATCACTCGAAACAATAGTTTTCACTACAACAGATTTATTTGGTAATGTATGATACTCTTTTCGAATTTGGTAAATAAAATCAAACAATAAAATACCAACTTCGTTTCCAGTTAGTATAATTGGCTTTCCTTTTTGATTAACGACCACTCCAACGCGGTCACTATCAGGATCTGTTGCAATTAATATATCATCATTTTCATCTAATAATTTTTTAATTCCTAGCTCAAGCGCTGCTGGCATTTCAGGATTTGGATATGGACAAGTTGTAAAATTTCCATCTGGATTACGTTGTTCCTCGACAATATCAATATGTTTAAATCCATCCATGTTTAAGACAGTTGTAACTGATCGATAACCCGCACCATTAAGTGGAGTGTAGGCAAGATTTAAAATTCTATCTTTTTTATCAATAGACTGTTCAAGTGAACTTTTAAAGTATGCTTGGATTAAATCTTCATGAATAAAATTAATTAGACCTTTAGAAGTTAATTTATCAAAATCTCCTAATTTTACATCTTTAAATGTGTCTATTTTTTGAATTTCATTATAGACAGCATTAGCAGCCGTAATTGTCATTTGGCATCCATCAGATCCATAGACTTTATAACCGTTATATTGTTTTGGATTATGACTCGCTGTAATAACTATACCTGCTGAGCATCCTAAGTATCTCACTGCAAAAGAAAGTGATGGTGTTGGCATTAATTCTTTATAAATGTGGACTTTAATTTTATTAGCAGCAAGCACAGTCGCGGCTTCAAAAGCAAAACTTCGTGAATTATTTCTAGAATCATAGGCTATTGCAATGCTTGGATTTTTGTATTGACCTAATAAATAATTAGCTAAACCTTGTGTGGCGTGCCTAATTACATATTTATTCATCCTATTTGTGCCAAGTCCCATTACTCCACGTAATCCACCTGTTCCAAATTCTAAGTCTAGGGAAAATCTATCTAATATTTCTTCTTTATCATTGGCAATTGATTTTAGTTCATTTCTTTCTATGATTGATAACGATTTTTCAATTGACCATTCTAAGTATTTTTCTTCAGTAGTTTTTGCCATGTTTGTAACCTCTTTTTTACTACACTATTTTATAAACATTAGTATTTATTATCAACTAAATAGACGGAGCAAATAATAAATTATTTATCTATATATTAGTTTGATTTAATATCGACATAACATTATATTATTAGTTATGACTGGAAAAAGAGTTTTAGTCACTAATTGGCTCATATATATATTGCTCCTATTATTTATGTATTATTGGGAAAATATTTGTATGTTAGATTTTTCCAATCCGGTTAGAGGATTTACTTTAAGTGAAGTGATTCTCTTTTTTCTTGGAATATTTATCATAACTTTTATTTATTTTTATCTTGAAAAGAAAAGAAACAATTTAAAAATTAATTATTTTTTACTTATTTGTTGTGCACTTGTTTTTATATATGCGTTTGTAGTAATAATGTGCATTCCCTCACAAAAAACCTTCTACGTTACTAACAAACTAGATCCAACAATTACTTATGTAGGTACACTATCTACTTCAACAGATCAGAGAATCTATTACATATTCTTTGCTTTTATTTCGTTGTTGTTCACTTATTTATTTGTTGATGTTTTTCCTAAGAAATATCATTTCCCGAAAATATTAAATATTGGATTTTATATCGCTTGTGTAGTCACACTTATTTGTATGATTTATAGTTATGTAGTGGAATATAACGCCTACATCGGTTTTATAAAGAATTTATTTGGGTATAATGTCGATTATGAAACAACAGTTCATTCATGGTGGAACAATAGGAGCAATTATTCTATCTTCCTCTTGTTTATGATTTTTTATGCCCTTTATGTTCATCACACAAATAAAAAATGGTGGCTATATTTAATCATCGCCATTTTATTCGTTAATTTAATATTTACTTTATCGAAAACAAATATTCCTTTATCAGCAATATTAATTCTTGGTTATCTTATTGCCCGCTTCTTTCTTTCATACAAAGATAATAAGAAAAGAAATTTAATTGCTTTAGCAATAATAGGTGGAATCATTCTCATCTGCTTAGTTACTTTTATTGCACTATGTTTTGTGGGTCCGTTAGCCAACAAACTACAAAATGCATTCTCTAAATTATTTATTTCACATGACGGGGTAAACAATACTCTTCAAACAAGATTTTGGATTTATGAACATGTTATTGATATTCTAAATAATTCAAGCTGGGTATTTGGAGCGGGTTTTGGCTACTTTAATTCACTACTAGCTGAATATAATGCCTACGATTATTTGTCTATTGGACACAATAATACAAATATGCCTCACAACTTTTTCTTACAGGTTCTTGGAGAAGGAGGAGTCATTTATTTAGCGCTTGTTATTTGCTTATTTGCCTTGTTCATTTACTATTTAGTAAAAATAGCCAAAAAACATAAAGAATTAGTTATTTTAGAATCATTATTTTTTGCTGTCATGATAGTGCATTTAATCTTTGAGAGCAGCGGACCATTTGTCCATTCATTACCAAGTGTGGAAGGAATTATTTTCTGCTTCTTACTTTGGACGCCTGTTTATTCTATTTATTATCATGATAATAATCCTATCGATAATAATGAGATTATTGAGCAAAATAAAATCTATCAAAACAAAAGAAATAGATATCTAACTAATCCATTCAGTATTTCTAATCTAATATATTTCTTCTTAACGCCTATTCTATTTATTGTCTTAGGGCCACTATCGATTTGTTTAAATAATAATTCTGGATGGTTTATTGCTTTATTAGTTATTCTTTTTATCACTTTCCTAGTTTTACCTTATATTGTTCAGAGAATTTATAACAATAAACATGGCTTAGATAAGCAATACAATAATATAGCTTATTATCTACTCCACATCGTCCTACCATTTCTAACTATTGCGGTTATAGAAATAGCATTCGCGCGAATTTATATGTCAGTATTCAAGAACACTTTTGGCAATGCTATGTTTGTCGGCTTTGTTAATTTAGTTAGTTATGCTGCCAGTTTTGTTTTATTACCTCAATTAAGAAATCCAGGTGAGTTCTTATATGTTTTTTGCGCAAATCTAAATAATTTCATGATTTCTAAAAACGCAAAATACATTGAAGAGTATTTATCTCAATAAATGCCATAATTTGATAAAAAACAATAATATGGTTATAATATGACCATATTTTTAATATGAAAGTCGTTATAGTATGTGATTGGCTCACCAACATGGGTGGTGGCGAAAAGGTTATAGAGGAGATTTCAAAAGCGTTCGATAATCCTCCAATATATACAAGCGTTGTTAATAAAGAAAAACTTTCGCCATATTTAGCTAGTTGTGATATCTATCCTTCTAAACTTCAAGGAAAACACGACAAAATTTTAGACCACAAAAAATATTTTCCGTTTATGCCAATGACTTTTAAAAAAATGGAAATTGAATCTTGTGATGTATTAATCTCTTCTTCAAGTAGTTGCGCTAAAATGGTCAAGGTTCCTAAAGGAGCCATTCATATATGTTATTGCCACACTCCAATGAGATATGCATGGGTAATGGAAAAAGAATATCTTCATACATTGTCACTCTGGAAACGTCCGTTAGCGAGAATCCTTTTATCCTACATGAGACGACAAGATTTTAAGACTTCAAAAAATGTCGATTATTTTATTGCTAATAGTCAGTGTGTTAAAGATAGAATCAAGAAATACTATCACCGTGACGCAACGCTAATTTATCCAAATGTTGATGTTTCAAAATTCCCTTTTAGTAATGTTAATGAGGACTATTATGTTGTCACATCTAGACTAGTTTACTATAAACGTATCGATTTAGCGGTCAAAGCCTGTAGTGAACTTAATAAAAAATTAATTGTTATTGGTGATGGACCAGAATTAAATAATCTAAAAAAGATTGCTGGGCCAACTATTAAGTTCTTAGGAAGAGTAAGTGATGACGAATTAATAAAATACGTCTCTAATTCAAAAGCGTTTTTATTTATGGGAGAAGAAGATTTTGGCATTGCCCCTATTGAAGCGATGGCTACAGGTAAGCCAGTTATAGCATTTGCTAAAGGTGGCGCTCTTGAAACTGTTATTGATGGCAAGACTGGCATCTATTTTTATAAACAAGATGTCTATTCTGTTAAAGAGGCTATCTTAAAATTTGAAGACACAAAATTTGATCATGAATTTATTTCAAAACATGCTTCACAATTTGCGAGCAATGTCTTCGATGATAAAATAAAACAGTTTGTAAATGATTGTTACTCAAAGAGGATTCATAAATGATATACATCAATGGTAGATTCCTAGGCAAAAAGATGGTTGGTGTCGTTAGATACGCTGCTGAAGTTTTGAAATGTTTAGATAAAGCTGAAAACGCTGATAAAATTGAGATCCTCGTCGCTAAGAATATACCTGATAAATATTTTCCTAAACATTTAAAAGTTATTAGAATCGGCAAACTTAAAGGTAATCTCTGGGAGCAAATATCATTACCTCATTATTTAAGGAAACAAGAAAACCCTAAATTATTAAATCTATGCAACGCTTCTCCTTTACACTTTAAAGGCTTTACAGTCGTTCATGATATTTCCTTTATTCATCTTCATCACACATATTCTTGGTTATTTACCAAATGGTATCACATAATGATTAAGAGGAAAGTTCATAGCGATTATATTATTTTTACAGATTCACAATTCAGTAAAGATGACATCGTTTCTTATTATGGTATAAGCCAAGATAAAGTCATTGTCGCCTATTGCGGTGCGGACCATATCTTAGGTGTCGAACCTGATAATTCTATTTTAGATAAGTATAGCTTAAAGAATAAAAAATATTCTCTTTTTGTGGGCAGTAATTTTGAACACAAAAATCTCTCTTTCTTAGTTGAAAAAGCTGAAAATAATCCAAACGAATATTTTGTATTTGTCACCCAAAGACCACCTGAGGAATTACCTAAGAAAAATGTTTTATACATTGAAGAAAATATCTCTTTAGCGGCTCTAAAATCTCTTTATGGACACGCTGATAACCTATATATGGTTTCTTCATATGAAGGATTTGGTCTACCTCCGATAGAAGCGATTCTTTCTGGATGCAAGCATGTCACATTGTCCGCTATTCCTGTCTTCCATGAAATTTATGGTGACCAAGTCGATTATGTTCCTGTCAGTAAAACTATTGTCATGGGAAAACTTAAAGACATCACTAACGAATATAAAGAAGAACTTAAAGAGAGATTTAGATGGGCAACTACTACCAAAATAATTTTAGATACTATTACGAATTATGACCTCGGAGGTGATAAAAAATGATCTATAGACTAAAACCTATCCTAACTGAAAAGCCTTGGGGTGGAAGTAAACTTAGTGAAATTTTTAATACTCCAAATAAAAAGATTGCCGTAGCGACTCTATTATCTGCTTTTGGTAATGTTGAAAATGAAGTTGAAGACACTAATAAAACCATTAAACAAATTTTTGATGAAAATCATGATATAGTCGCAAAAGGATACAATAGGGAAACATTTCCTATTAAAGTAAAACTTGTCGACGATGAATCAAAACAATTTTCAATTCAAAATCATCCTGAAGGTAAAACTGAATTCTGGCATATCCTCGATTCTAAAAAAGATGCTTTTGTCTATGTTGGACTTAAAGAAGATTTAACAAAAGAAGAACTTCGAAAATATATTCTTGATGGTACAATTGTTGATCACTTAAACAAAGTTAGAGCAAGAACTGGTGACTGCTTTTTAATTAAACCTGGAACAATTCATGCAATTGGGAAAGGTGTTTTGCTACTTGAAGTTGAAGAAAGCATGGATACTTCCTATCGCTTATTTGCCTTTGAAAAAAATGATGACAGAGGTAATAAAAAAGAAATTCACTTAGAAGAAGGACTTAATGCGGCTAGACTTGAACAATATTTAGTGGATCGCAATTATCGAAATGTCGAAGGTGAATTAATTAGATGCCGATTTGTTTCTGTTAAAAGACATCGTATATTTGGTAGTGAATTTTTCTACGCTGATGAAAGAAGTTTTCATTATATTGTCGTTTTAAGTGGAGAAGGAATACTTAGAAGTAAACGTAGAGAATATCCGCTCAATGAAATAGATAGTATATTCGTTTCTGCCTGTCATGGAAGTTATTCTATTGAAGGCGATGTCGAATTTCTTGATATAACACTATAGGAGTTAGATTATATGATTATTTCTCGTGCACCTTTTAGAGTTTCCATCTGTGGTGGTGGTAGTGACTTACCGTCATTTTATGAAAAACACACTGGATGCGTTATTTCGACAACTATTAAAAAATATTGTTATTTAACGCTTCATCCTGCGTTTATGAAAAATGATATCTCCTTAAAATATTCACAAACCGAGAATGTTCATGACTATACTGAAATTAATCATGAAATATTTAGAGAATGTTTTCGTAGATTTGACATCAATGGTGTTGAGATTGCCTCGATGGCGGATATTCCTAGTGGAACTGGTCTTGGTTCATCATCAACTTTTACGGTCGCGTTACTAAAATTATTATATACGTATCAAAATAAATATGTTTCGACCTACCATATTGCTAAGGAAGCGTGCGATATTGAAATCAACGCTCTCCATAATCCTATTGGTAAGCAAGATCAATTCGCCGCAGCTTTCGGTGGATTAAAATTCTACGAATTTGAAAGAAATGGTTTTGTCAAAATTGAGCCAATTATTATGAAACCTGAAAGTTATAAAAAATTAGAAAATAATCTATTAATGTTTTATACAGGTATTACAAGAAGCGCATCAAAGATTCTTAGTGAACAAAAAGACAATATTGAACACGATAAATCTAAAGAAGAGATTCTCATTAAAATGTGTGAACTAACTCACAAATTAAAAGCACATCTTGAACAAAATGATGTCGACTATGTTGGAGACGTACTTAGAGAAGCGTGGGAACTTAAAAAACAAATGGCGGGTTCAATTTCTCAAAGCATTATCGATGAATATTATCAAAGGGGAATTAAGGCTGGTGCGACTGGTGGAAAACTATTAGGCGCTGGTGGGGGAGGATTCATTCTCTTTTATGTACCAAGTAATAAACAAGAAAGTGTTCGAAATGAACTCAAAGAATTAAAAGAACTCCCATTTGAATTTGATAATTCTGGAGTGTCTATTATATTTAGTGATTAATATGAAAGCAGTCATCATGGCGGGTGGCAAAGGAACTAGACTCGGTTCACTTACAGTCGAGATTCCTAAGCCAATGGTTAAAATTGATAATAAGCCTATCTTAGAACATCAAATAGATAATTTAAAACAATATGGAATAAATGAAATAATTCTTGTTGTTGGCTATCTAGGCAATGTTATTGAGGATTATTTTTTAGATGGTTCTAAATTTGGTGTCAACATTTCCTATATTCATGAAAAAGAACTGTTGGGCACTGCTGGTTCATTATTTTATTTAAAAAATAAAGTCGATGGAGATTTTATTCTTTTATTTGGTGACTTAATGCTTGATATTAATTGGAATAGATTTATTTGTTTCCATAAAGACAAAAATGCATTAATTACATTATTTGCTCACCCTAATTCTCATCCTTATGATAGTGACTTAATTGTTTGTGACATAACTAACAAGGTAATTAAAATTGATAGCAAACATAATATCAGAAATTATTATTATAAGAATTTAGTAAACGCTGGACTTTATATATTAAATTCAAAAATATTAGAAGTTTTTGAAAAAGCACAGAAACTAGATTTTGAAAAAGATATTCTCCCTATATTTATGTCTAGAAACAAAGTCTATGCCTATATTAGTAGTGAATACGTAAAAGACGCTGGAACTATTGAGCGACTAAATATTGTCACTAACGATTATTTAAGTGGAATTATGCATCAAAAAAATCTATCTCATAAGCAAAAATGCATATTCCTTGACCGAGATGGAACAATCAATAAATATGTTGGATTTTTAAGAAATATAGATGATTTTGAACTTCTTAGTGGTGTCAGTGAAGCTATAAAATTAATCAATCATAGTGATTATCTTTGTGTTGTGGTCACTAATCAACCTGTCATCGCTAGAGGTGAAGTGAGTTTTCAAGAATTGGACAATATTCATAACAAGATGGAGACATTGCTCGGTAATGCCGGAGCGTTCCTTGATGCCATTTATTTTTGTCCACATCACCCAGATAAGGGTTTTTCCAATGAGAGAGTTGAACTAAAAATTCAATGTGATTGTCGAAAACCTAACATTGGAATGTTATTAAAAGCACAAAAAGAGTTTAATATTGATTTTGAAAAGTCTTTTATGATTGGAGATTCTGATGTCGATGTTAAAACTGCGAGGAACGCTGGTGTTAAATCCATCTTAATTGATAATATTGAATTAAATCAAAATGAGACACCAACATATCGAGCATCTAATTTATTAGAAGCTGTTAAATTAATACTTAATATAAAGGGGTAAAACAATGATTAATTACGAAGAAAAAATTAAAAAATATTATGAAGAAGAAATAGAAACTATTAAGAAGATTGACACTAAAGAAGTAAGTCTAGCCATGAATGCTTTAGTTAACTGCTATGAAAATGGTGGAACAATTTACGTTTTTGGTAATGGTGGATCAAGCGCTACGGCATCACATATGGTTTGTGACTTTAATAAGGGTGTTTCAATGAAAAAATCAAAGAAATTTAATTTTATTTGTCTTAGTGACAACACTCCTATTTTAACCGCTCTAGCAAACGACATATCCTATGATGATGTTTTCGCCTATCAACTTGAAAAGATATTAAACCCAAATGATTTAGTGCTTGCAATATCGGGTTCTGGAAATTCAAAAAACATTATTAACGCTATTAATGTTGCCAAAAATCAAGGTGTTAAAATTATTGGTATGACCGGCTACGACGGTGGACTACTTTATAAGATGGCCGATTATCATTTACACGCTCCGATAAACGATATGATGAAAGCCGAAGACATCCACATGACTTTCGATCATATGATGGCTACTATACTTACTAAAACTCTTGATGAAATAAAATAAAATGGCTGATAATCAAAAAAAATATCGTATAATTCGTAAATTTTCACCTATTGTGAAAAAACTTTTGCCTAAGAAAATTTATGCAAAATTAAAAAAAGATATTAAAAAAGATATTATTTATGATGCCTCTAAAAGGATTCCTTATGACAACACTTATCCATTTGGGGTTAATTATTTTGGTCACTTAAAAGCCGATATTGGTTTAGGCGAAGGTTCTCGGTTATATGGTCGCGCTATCGCTAATAGTGGACTTCCTAGTGTTTTTATCGATGTTCCTCTTCCTAAATCTATTCCTCAAAACAATAATTTTTATAATATTAAGTTATCAAATAAGCCCATTTATTCAATCAATATTTTTCATGTCAATCCTGAGAACTTTTATACATTAGAAATGATGTTTGATCAAAGCATACTTGACCATCGCTATAACATAGGAGTGTTCCTTTGGGAACTTGATCATATTCCACAATCTTGGATCACTTATTTAGATTTATTTGATGCTTTTATTGTTCCTTCTAATTTTATAAAAGATGCATTAAAGAAAGCCACTAATAAACCAATTGATGTTATTAATTACGGCTTAGATTTTATAAAACCAACTAAACAAGAATCGATTATTAATAATGATGGTAGATTCATTTTTCTAACCATGTTTGATTCTAAATCAAATATCAAGCGGAAAAATGTTGAAGGAGTTATTGAAGCATTTAAAATAGCAACAAATTCGAGGAATGACGCTCGCTTAATTGTGAAAGCGAATAATTTATCAAAAAAAGATAAAAAGTCGTTATTAAAAGCTTTTAATAATAATCCTAATATTGAATTATTTGATGAATCATTATCAAGAAATCAAGTGTATCAACTTATTAGTGAAGTCGATTGTCTTGTTTCCCTTCATCGCGCTGAAGGTTTTGGTTTAACACCACTAGAAGCTATGATGTTATCAACAAGTGTAATAGTTACTAATTATTCCTCTACGACTGATTTTTGCAATGAAAAAAATTCTTTTTTAGTCGACTACACTCTTACAAAATCGAATGTTATTTATCAAGATGAAAAAGATTTTTATTGGGCGGAGCC
>CAVIPP010000019.1:0-20904 GCA_963644615.1 Oscillospiraceae bacterium | reverse complement strand
TTCTTAAATTGTTTTGTAAAGAAATCACTTAATGGTCCTAAAATGACTAGGTTAATAATTAATGAAATAATTACACCTAAGAGCATTCCTCCAAATAATACCGCTAAAGAGATCGGACCAAATCCCATGTAATTAATAGCAATATATCCACTTATAATTGATACAACAAATAATGGAGTAGCGCTTATAGCGATAGACTTAACTGTAATTTTTGATTTCTCTTCAAAGCTGATATCGCTTTTTTCTTCTTTAAGTAAATCTTTTTGTTTATTGAGGAAAAATAGCGAAGTAAGTAGAGAAATGATTGCAACAATAGGAAGGACAAGAGTTGTAATTGCACTTGTTGGAATTCTAGTTAGAGTAAGAATACCAAATGTAATCGCACTAGCAGCGCCACTAGTAAGTAAAACTGTTAAACCTTTAGTTGGTTTATATCTAAAGGCGATATAAAGTGCTGAACCAGCAATTGAAACAGAAACAGCAATTGCTACCCACATTTGGGAAGGAGTATTAACAGTCTCATGTGTATTTTTAGCACTGACTGAAACATCTTGTTCAGTTTTAATTTCTGCGTCCATGACAACATTTTGGAAATTATCTTCTAAAGCAAGAAGCTCGTCATCATTTAATTTTGTATCTAATGTAACTATATAATAGTTATAGTTAGTGGATGTTGTCGTTTCGTAATTATAAGTTGTGCGAGTTTGAGCAGTAACTTCCACTCCTTGATTACTAGTTAGTGATCCATCTTCATTAACAATAATTAATTTCTCGCCATTAACTTCGATTTGAGAAAGAACTGTTGATTTAAATGTGTCTGTCGAATCAAGTTCAATGTTGTCACCTTTAATTGAGACATAGACGATCGTTGAATCACTTTGAACAGCTGATGTATTAAGTGCAGATGCATTAAGTGCTCCAAAAACACTAAAACCTGTAATTGAAGCTAACAATAAGACAAGAGCAGAAATTCCAAATGCTTTTTTATGTTTGGTGAAATCTTTATCTTGATAAGTTCCTTCGAATGTTTGTTTTTCACTTGTATCTGTGACGCTAGGAACATTTTTCTCTATGATGTTGAATATAGCGTAATTTTTCTGTAGACCAGTTTCATTAGAGACTAACCAATTGAGTAATCTAAATATTAATAGATTCATTAATAAGCAAACTATTGCACCAAAGAAGAGAACAACACCCATTGATTTTAAGGCGTTTCCACCAAGGAAATATAACATTAGTCCACTAAAAGCAGTGATGACAGCGATATCAATTGAAACTAAATTGATTTTACTAGTTGCTTCACTCATCGCTTTTTTAATTGAACGGCCTTTATAAACTTCTTCTTTAAACTTATTGGCATAGAAGATTTCTAACACTAACGAAGATATCGCTAAAAGAATTCCTCCGACGACTGCACCAATATTGAAGGTCGATTTCATAAGCGAGAATAATAAATATGTTAAGAATACACTTGTTAAAGTATTAGCAACCATTCCAAGAGCGTTTATTCTATAGAATAAAACTAAGATAAGTGTGACAATGATGATGGCTAATAATGTTGAAATAAGTGTTAAAGAAAGCGCAACATTAACATCGCTAGTAAATGAAAGAAGATTTTCTAAACTGGCGGTTGATGTGATTGAGTTATATGTAATACCACTCGAAGATTCTACGACAAATAAATCTTCAACAAAATAGTCATAACTACTCGCGTTTAATAAATGAAGATAATAATTTGCTTCTTTGTTTGCTTCTTCGAGTTTAGTTGTATCGTAAGAATTATCTTCTTCAGTTGCAGAACCAAATAAAATAGCAATTTCAGTTTTTTCATCTGTTGATTTTTCATACCAGAAATTTGATGAAGTAAATGAACGAATCAAATGTTTTTGAATATATAGTGTATCTTTAGAAACTTCTGAATAATTTGGAGTGTTTTCATCGATATTTGACCATAGGTAGATTGTTGGAGTTGATTCACTTTCTTCAGCAATCTCTTCATTTGCGCGACTAATATTTATGCTATTAGAAGTTGTCTCGCTACTACTAGAAGAACTATCGGCGACGTCATCGACTAGTGTTCTAACTTTTTCAGTATTATTTACTGGAATAATTAAATAAGGGAAGACATCTTGTTCACGGACAATATAAGCCTCTTTATCACCAAGTAAATCTTCTTGATCTACTCGAGCATCTTTACTATTTGTGAGAGAAAAATCTTTACCAGAAAACGCTAAATATTTACGGACATAATTTAATTCGTTTGTGTCGTTAAGTGAAACGCTGACACGGATTGAATCGTTTCCTTCGACTTTGACAGAATAATCTTCAATTCCATAATCTTCTAAACGTGACTTCATTTCACTAACAACATCATTGATTCCAGTATCGTTTTCATTTATGTCGTAATGATTTCCTTCGTCATCGGTTTGTGTGCTTCTTAATTGATAGACAATTTCATTACCTGAAGTATATTCTCGACCAGGTTTCATTGAAGTAAAAACAGGTGTAAAAGCAACACCGACACAAATTAGCATGCTGAGTGATAGCATTATGTAACTTATTAATCTTCTCATATTTATTTTTTCCGTTTCTTTTTATTTATAATAAAGATATCGAATAAAAGAATACTACTTATTAATAAGTAATGCAATGAATAAATGTTGCTGGCTTTTTATAATAATTTGTCTTAATAAATTTAAAGTTGAACTGAACTAACTGGTTTTGAATGCTTATAAGATGTGAGTGGACATTGTGCGTTAAATCTAGGACCATAAGTTCCATCACCTAAATATTCTTGGAAAGTTGCATAGTGGTCATCAGTGTAAAATGCGACATAACCTCCATCAGTGTATGCACTTAATCCTTCCTCAAAAATAACGACTCTTCCAACGCCTCGACTCTTTAATCCATAATTATTATCTAAAGCAATGTCTAATTCGATATATTTTGGATTAGAAAGTTCACCACTAAACGCATTTGCGTAACCATCTGTTCGAGTATAATAATCTGAATATTTTCTTAAATTATCACCAAATAATGTAGTCACATCAGTTGATACTTCTGTTTGGTTAACATAATTAGCGGGCGCTACTCCAAACGCTAAATAATAATTCGCTACATCAATCGGATCAGTTAAAGTTGCATATTGCGCCACTTCGTTATTATTTAAACAATAATCAGTCGTGTAATAAGTATATTGTTTTTCAGTACCATTTTTATCTTTTAATGCTATTGTAGTTTCCCCATCTACCAAATCATTTATCTTTGAAATTATGTAGCGAGTTTTGTTATTTCCACTTTCTAGATAATTAGTGGAAACACTTTCATCAATATTAGTATAATTAATACTAATAGATTCGATATATAAATCGCTTCCCTTTGTTTCAATTTTGAAAAAAGAAGGATGATATTGTCTCACTCTAAAATTAATAGCACTACTATCTTCTGTTAATGGATCACCTACTAAACTATGAGGGTTATCATACACTTTCGATTGACTAACTAATAACGATAATCCACTACTAGATTGATATTTAATTTCAATATCAGTGATACCTTGAATTTTATCAGCGTTAAATATGGCTCCTGGAAGCGTTCCGTCATCACTAGAACAATAATAAGGGAGCAATTTGATGGTATAACCTTCTTGACTTACTCCACGATAGTGCATAAAAGAAATGTTATCAATTATATTTGTATTACCATCTTCACTATCATATTGATTTGAATAATTGCCAGTTGTGAAACTAGTTATATTTTTATAATTATCACGAGAAATAGTTAATGTATTTTCTCCAATAACACCATCATCGACATATTGACTATCGTCACTATTATTATCAGTGGAATTATTATCTATATTTGGATTATTTGATAATTTTGAAATATCGATATTAGCGCATCCTGCTAATAAAGTAGAAGTTAAAAATAACGTGATAATAAATTTATTTTTCATTTTTACTATTTTAATTTATTTTTTAAAAAGTTTCGAGCATGATATTTCTCTAGGTGAGCGTAAGCTTTATCAGTAGCGACTCTTCCTCTTGGAGTTCTATTAATAAGTCCTAATTGAAGTAAATACGGTTCATAGACATCTTCGATGTTCATCTTTTCTTCACCAATCGCGCTTGTTATTGTTTCTAGTCCAACTGGACCACCATTAAATCTATCGATCAATGTTTCTAAGTATTTAATGTCAACATCGTCTAAACCAAGACAATCGATTTTTAAAGCTTTTAAGGCATTTAAGGCATCAGTTGTATTAATTTCATCTTTTCCACTAAAATTAGCGAAATCTCTTACTCTTTTATATATTCTATTTGCAATTCGAGGTGTCCCCCTACTTCGTGAAGCAATTAATTCACAAGCCTCATCGCTTATTTTAGTTTTGAATACTTTTGATGTTCTTTTTACTATTTGTTTGATTTCTTCATTTGTGTAGTAATTTATCTTTTCACTTATCCCAAATCTCGCTCTTAATGGAGAAGTTAAATCTCCTACTCGAGTTGTTGCGCCCACAAGTGTAAAAGGTGGCAGTTCTAGATTTAATGTTGTTGAATTCCCGTCTCGAGGAATAATTATTGAAAGTGAAAAGTCTTCCATCGCACCATAAAGAACCTCTTCAACAACTCTAGGAAGACGGTGGATTTCATCAATAAACAAGACATCGCCAGCTTCTAAAGAAGAAAGAATAGACGCTAAATCTCCAGTCTTTTCAATCGAAGGTCCATTTATGACTTTGATGTTGCCATTCATTTCATGAGCGATGACGTGCGCTAGTGTGGTTTTACCTAGTCCAGGAGGACCATAAAGTAAGACGTGATCGAGAGTTTCGTTTCGATGCTTGGCAGCACCGATAAAAACCTTTAAATTATTTTTTAATTCTTCTTGACCGATATATTCATTTAATGAAATCGGTCGTAAAGATATATCGTTTTCATCTTCTTTTAATTTCTTTGCATCTAATATTCTAGCCATATTTATTTGCTCCTTAATTTTTGAAGGGCAACTTTTAATATTTCTTCATTTGTCTCATCAATGATACTTATATCAAGAAGAACTTTATCGATATCTTTAGCTTTGAAACCTAAGGATTTGAGTGCATCTTTAACTTCACTATATTGATTAATATTTGCTTCTGTAGTGGCTAATTGACCTTTTAAATCGAGTATAATTTGTGAAGCTGCTTTTGATCCTATACCAGGTAATTTCTTTAAATATGTGACATTATTTGCTGCTATTGCTTTAAATAAATCGTTAGCAGTCGTCGCACTAAGAGCATTTAAGGCTGTTCTTGGTCCGATACCTTTCACACTAATAAGAGATAAAAATGCTTGTTTTTCTTCTAAAGAAGTAAAGCCAACTAAATATTGTTCATCTTCTCTAACGACATTATATAAATATATTTTAGTAACTTCGTTTAATTTATATTCGTTTGGGTGAGGGACATAGATTTGGTAGCCTATGTTACCTACTTCTATGACGATGTTGTCTTTATAAATGTGGGTTATTGTGCCAATAAAATAAAAATACATGTGTGTTATTTGAATAGCAGTATAAAAATAATGATAAATATTAAGCCAATAAGTGACGAAAATATTCCGCTTAGTAAGGCTACATCATTTTTCTTACTATCCATTTTTCCTCCTAGTCTCTGTTAAATGGTTTCGCCATCGGGATTGGCGAGCGTTTATGCTCACTTATTTTGTGAAGATGTTCGATTCTTTCTTTGACTGAATCATCAACTTCTTTTCCTAATAAATAAGCATCGAGATGATCATAAAGCACACCCATTTCTTTTTCGTCAGTTTGGCCATTAAATAAACCTGCTGAAGGAGTTCTATTTGCTAGTTCATCGCTAAGTCCTAACATTTTTGCAGCTTCTCTAACTTCAGCTTTGGTGAGTCTAACGATTGGAAGTATATCAACTCCACCATCACCATATTTTGTGAAATATCCGACATAATTTTCATCCCAGTTATCAGTGCCAAGCACTAAGGCATTATGCTCTTGAGCGTAGGCATATAATGCACACATTCTCATTCTGACTTTGAGATTTACTCTAGAAAGTAGATTAAAATCATTACCCCCTATTTCATTTAAAAATGATTCATATGTCTTTGATAAATCAACAACTTTTAAATTTAAATCTAATTGCTCAGCAATTTTTTGAGCATCAACTGCGTCTAAGTGATGAGATGAGATTGGTAAAGCATAACAAAATAATCTATCTTTTCCAACTGCTTTTCTCGCTAGGGCCGCTACTAAAGAAGAATCAACTCCACCAGAAAGTCCTAAAACATAATTTGTACATGGTGATGAGTTTAGATAATCTTTTAAGAATTCGATAATTTCATTTATATATTGTTCTAGTTTCATTTTTTATTACTCCAAATATTCAAATTCAAAATCGCATAAATAGACACTATCTCCACTAGTAGCGCCTATTTTTCTAAGTTCATCTTCGACACCAATTTTACGAAGATAATTAATTAGACGCAATAAACCTTCGTCTGTTGATATATTTATTAGTGAATAAGTTCTCTCTATTGATTTTCCTTTTAGACGATAGACGTGGTCTTTTTCTTTGACTACTTCGAAGATTTTTTCTTCTAATTTATGAGCGTCATACACTTTTGTAAGTTCTTTATTTTTTTCATCAACAAGTGGGAAAACATCGGTAACAGAAAGTATTTCCTGGCACTTATTAATGAGTTCATCTATTCCTTCATGAGTTAAAGAAGAAATAGCGATAATATCTTTTTTGATTTTCTTTTTAAAAGCTAAATATTTCTTTTTAGTTTCATCATCTTCGACTTTACTAGCAACTATAATTGTTGGTCTATGGTCTAGTCCAAGTCCATATGATTTTATTTCGTTATTTATATTTTTATAGTCTAAATATGGATCAGTTGATTCCATTGATACAAGGTGAACTATTACTCGACATCTTTCAAGATGACGTAAAAACGTTAAGCCAAGTCCTTTTCCTAAATGAGCGCCTTTAATAAGTCCTGGAAGATCCGCCATAACAAACGATTCATATTTTGAGACATTTACCACTCCTAAATTTGGTTCAATAGTTGTAAATGGATAATCAGCAATTTCCGGATTAGCGTTACTAACCACACTTAATAATGTTGATTTACCAGCATTAGGTAGACCTACTAGTCCAACATCAGCGAGTAATTTAAGTTCAAGAATTAATCTTTTATTTTCTCCAGGAAGTCCGTTTTCAGCAATGCGTGGAACTCTGTTTTTATCGCTTTTAAATGCAGCATTTCCTCTTCCACCTCTTCCACCTTTAGCCACTAAAAGAAGATCTCCATCATGAGATAAATCTCCTAAAAAGACGTGGTTTTCTTCTAAATAAATAACTGTACCTACTGGAACGTCCATTATGACATCACTAGCGCCTCGACCATATTTATTTTTAGTTAATCCTTTTCCACCATCTTCACCGATGATGACTTTTGAATGGCGATAATTATAAAGAGTGTTTATTGATTTATTAGCTCGAAAATAGATGGACGCTCCTCGTCCACCATTGCCGCCACTAGGGCCACCTTTAGGCATATATTTTTCATGAAGGAAGGCAATCATGCCATCTCCACCTTTGCCGCTTCTTACTTCAACAACTGCTCTATCGATAAACATATAATTACATTATACACGTGCTTAAATAAATAGAAAAGACCACATTTAGTGGTCTAAACTAATTTTTATTTTTATTTAGCGTACACGCTAACACGAACTCTATTTTTACCGACACGTTCATATTTTACAACGCCATCGATAAGAGAGAAGATTGTATCATCTCCACCACGTTTAGTATTAACGCCTGGTAAGATTTTTGTTCCTCTTTGACGATAGAGAATACTTCCGGCTGTGCAAACTTGTCCATCAGATCTTTTTGCACCAAGTCTTTTTGATTCGCTATCACGTCCGTTTTTAGTTGAACCGACACCTTTTTTAGAGGCGAAGAGTTGTAAATTTAATTTAAATAACATAACTAATTTCCTTTCTCGATTATTTCAACATAAGATTTATTATCTTCTTCAACTGTTTTTAGTTGAGTGTAGATTACTTCTAGTGTTTGGTAATCGTTTTTATTAGCGCTAGTTAGTGATGATATTTCTACATTTCCTTCTTTTAGAATAATTTTGAATGATTTTGGATCTTCTAGAGCGTTAATTCCACCTGTAATTATGGCACTAACAGCAGCACAGATAAGATCTTTACCATATATATCACTATCAGCGTGTCCTTTTAGAGATAATTGAACTATATTTCCATTTTCTCTAACGACTTTAATGCGAATCATATTAAGCATTAATTGCTTCGATAACTAAGCATGTATATGGTTGTCTATGACCAATACTTCTACGTGCAGAGTTATGTTTAGCTTTGTATTTATAGATGTGAAGTTTTTTACCTTTTCCGTTTTTTACAACTTTAGCGGTAACTTTTGCACCTTCAACATATGGTGTACCAACTTTAAGTGTTTTATCTTGAACGAGTAAGACTTTATCTAAACTAACTTGTTCATTTTCTTTAACATCAAGTTTTTCAACAAAAATCTTTTGCCCAACTTCAACACGGACTTGTTTTCCACCTGTTTCAATTATAGCGTACATATTTGCACCTCCTAAATCTCACTAATGACTCGCTATTGAGGTCTATTACAATGTAATAAGTTATCACCTTTTCTATGCGGTTGTAGCTTGTGAGGCCGACAACGATTAGTATTATTACATAATATTAATTTATAGTAAAGAAAAAAGCGATCTGGAACACGCCAAATCGCTTTATAGCTAATTGTATTTGATTAAGAAGCAGCGGCAGTAACAACGAGCGTTAATGTAACAGCGGTTCCACCATTTGCGCTTATTGTAATTGTATAAGTTCCAGCTTCACTAACTGTAATAGTTGTACCATCTTCAGCAATAGTGATTTTATCCTTATCAGCATCACTAACTGTGATATCGAAATATACATCAGCTTCTGTTTGATCGCCAGTATAGACTACGCTTGCTACTGTTGAAACGTCAAACGCTACTCCAGTTGTGAGATCGACACTATTATTACTTAACTTAACTTCAACTGCTTTTTCTTTGGCGGTTTCTCTTGCAATTAAAGCTTCGCCAATCTTATCTACAGTTGTTCCAAAATTTGTATATGTAGCGTATCCACCATATTGACCTGCTTCATATGATTTTTCAGTGTCCCAATATGAACCAGTGAATTCGCATAATACATAAATTGATTCAACATTTTCAACACTTTGTTCAGTAGCGTTATCTTTATATTCAGGAACAAAATAGAATGCATCCCAAGATTCAACATCATAACCTGAATATCTTTTTTCGTGATTTGCTTCTGACACTAAATCACCAAACATTCGAGAATAATATTGCACTAATGTAGTACCATCTTTTAACTTTAATGTTGGATTAACGCTGAAACCTTGTCCGTATGGAGTGTATGCTTCGGTAATATATTCACCAAAGTTATACCCTAGTGTTTCGTTGACAAAATCTGGGTTCACCCATACTGATTGATATGTTGACGGGTAATATGCGTAAGGTGCATATCCGTATCCATCGGAATCTTCAAAATCAGAATCGTTCCAATTTTTAATTGTGTTTGCATCAACACTATTGTAAGAAAAGCTTCTATAGACAGCGCTTATATGGTCGGTACCAGTTTGAGCGTTAAAGTTAAATAATGAGTGGTAGTATTTGTATTGAGCATAAGAGTTTAACCATCCTTCATCACGAGCTATTGTTTGGCTATTGACTGTTGTGTATGTATTTTCATAACCAACGCCACTATAATAATATTTACGAGTGAAGTTTTTAGTATCTGTGAATTTTGTTTTTAACAACTCAGTTGCGGTATAAGGCGCTGCTGGGAATTCTGTTTGTTTACTTAACCAAGTATCTAATGCAGCATAGCTGGAATCGGTTGCGCTACTGACTTCTGCAACAGCGGTTACAGCTGAACTTGTTTGTTTAGCATAGAATGTAAATGTTAATTTAGATGTATCGGTAATGCTAACTGTTATTTTTTCAGCAACAACTCCTAAGATGCTAGAGTAGCCTAAACGTGAACATAAATCACTGCATAAATCTTCGTCAGTGATATTAAACACACTTTCTGCGGATTTATAAGGAATAATTACAGAAGATTCCTCAATTGTTGTTGCGAATTTTGTTACTAATTCATTAGCCTTAAAATTATCTTCAGTTGTGTAATAAACACCCCAATCAGCTTCGAAACTTGTATCCGTTTCTTCAACAACGTAGTAAGCAGAAGCAGTATCAACTGAAATCTTTGCAATGCCTCCGAATCCTTCTAAAATATTGTAATTACTGTTTTGATGTACATCTAAAGATATGTCAGATGCATTGTTTATGACACCTGCTTTGATAGTAAGAGTACCAGTAACTGTTTCACCTAAAGCTGTCAAACGAGCCTTTAAGTCATCAACTGTTGGAGTTGTTGGTGTTGGTTCTGGTTCTGGTGTAGGTGTGTCATTATTATTGTTATCATTTCCACAACCAGATAGCATAAGAGCAGCTATAAGCGTAAAACCTAATAACTTTTTATTCATAGTTATATTCTCCTTTCAAATAAGTAAAAAGTTGTTATTATAATAAAATAAATTATTTGTCACGCAACTAAAAATTATTTTCAGAAACTATATTTAGCGTTTTCATTTGAATTTTAACATAGTTAATAGGTCAAAATTTTGAAAGCGTTTTCATATTTTTGTGAAATATTTTTGCATTTTTTTTCATGTACTCATTTTCTCTTTTTCGGTGAAGGAAAAATAACCTTTAGTAGTGATAATTATGTGGTCGAGCATTACTATTCCAAATCGCTTTGTTTCATTTTTAATTTTACTGGTCACCACTATATCTTCCATGCTTGGATAATATGTTTCAGAAGGATGATTATGTAACAAAATGAAACATTTCCCATTTGCGATCAATAATTCTTTTAATATGTCGCTATAAGAAATAATGATGTTACTTTTATTTCCTTTTGATAGATTTATTTCTTTTATTATCCTTTTTTGATTATTAAGTATTATTAATATTAGGTTTTCATTATCAAGTCTAGAAAGATATTGATAGCGAACAAATATGTCACTTGGAGAAGAATAAGTTATTAATGGAGAATATTCATTTCTTGATAAGCGATTATGAAGTTCAAAAACAGCGAGTAAATGGATTGCTTTAATTTCATCAATACCATCTATTTTCATCAATCCTAAAAGGTTTTCTTTTGAAAGATGATATAGGTTTTGATATTTAGATAATATATCACTAGAAATTTCTAAGACAGATTTACCCTTTATTCCGTTTGAAAGTATTAAGGCGAGTAATTCGGTGTCGTTTAAAATACCTACACCATATCTAAGTGCTCTTTCTCTAGGCCGACTTGCTAATGGGATATCACTTATCTTAGCCATTAGTTCCAAGTGAATTTCCATCCACCAGGGATGTTTGTACTTCCTTTTTTCGACATGAATAATTTGTAGACTACAACAGCTGCGACCGCTATTGCGACAATCGCCATAACTGCGGCCAATGTGATTTCACCAGTTATCTTTTCACTAGTTTCTTTGTTTGTTAATTCTCTTTTCATTTCCATTTTCTCCTTGTAATTTTATGTTACTATTTAACCAACAGGTGCCTCTCGCACCAATAGAAGCTTGATTTACAATATAGCTGTTGCTTGCCCAACTTAGGTAAATCAACTAAGTCGGGCTTTTTTATTTAATTAGAGTTTTTAATTACTCTAACTAGAATAATTAGACAGACTAATATTGCTAGGACATAGTCCATCGCTCTCACCTCTTTCTAGGAAAGGGGGTTATTGTTCTTGGAGGACCATATTTATTTTTTCCTCCTATTATCTAATTGGGGGAAAAGAAAAATAAAATATTCACTTTTTTGAAAAAATAAAAAAATGGAGATTTTATCTCCATAAATTTTTTCCTATTTTTAAATTATTTATCAAATTCAATCTTTAGGATTTTAACTTCGTATTCTGGGCTAGCTTTAACTGAGACAGTTTCGCCAACTTCTTTATTAATGAGAGCTTTACCAAGTGGAGATTCATCAGAAATTGAACCTTCAAAAGGTTTAGCTTCGACTGTGTTAACAATTTTGTAAGTTTCTTTTGTGTCGTCTGATAAATCTAAAATAGTAACAGAAGCACCTAAAGAAACTACTTTTTTATTTGTTGGATTATTATTGATTACTTTTGCGTTTTGTAAAATTGCTTGAATTTCTTTAATTCGAGATTCAATTTCGCCTTGTCTTTCTCTAGCGGCGTCATATTCAGCGTTTTCTGAAAGATCGCCTAATGCTTTAGCTTCTTTAATTTGAATTAAGACTTCTTCGCGTTTTACGTTGACTAATTCATCTAATTCAGTTTTTAAATCTTCAATTCCTTGTTTGGTTAATTCTATTTTTTCCATCAGTGTTTCTCCTTATAAAAAGCACATAGAGTTTAGCATACTAAAAGTATTTGTCTAGTGAGTTAATTTTTAATTTCGTTGATTTTTGGATCTTCTAAGAAGGCATTAAATACTTCTTCAACCTCATTATATTCTTCTTCATCATCAATTTCTTGAAGTGATTTTGTCGCTTCATTATATACAAATGCCATGACATCATCTTCACTACCAACTTCGTAGACAAATACATAGTCTTTGTTTCTAACTTCATTGTTATAAGTAAAAAGAATCTTCATTACTTTTTCATTTCCGTTTTCGTCACTAATTAATATTTCGTCTTCATTTATCATTCTATTTTCCTCCTTGTTTTGTGTTGCTAATTTTATTTAGATAAGTTTCCAAAATTATAATAGCAGAAACCATATCGATTATTTCCTTTCTTTTTTTAAAAGGCACATTCATTTCTATCATTCTTTCATTAGCCTCGACAGTGGTTAATCTTTCATCCACTAAATCAATTTTTAGATTAGGATTTTCATTTAGTAAATCTTCTTTAAATCTGATGCATGATTTTGCTCTATCTGATATCTCTCCATTCATATGAAGGGGATAGCCAATGACAATATGATTTATGTTTTCTTTAGATGATATTTCATGGACCTTATTTCTAGCCTTTAGATAATAGTGATCTGGGAAATTATAATTCTCAATTCCATGGACAATTCCTAAAGAATCACTCATAGCGATTCCAAGTGTTTTACTTCCTAAATCTAGTCCAAGTATTCTTTCCATTATTTGATAAAATCAATAATATCATTAAATGAAGATTCTAATTTAGATTTATCTTTTCCTTTTCCATTAGCGATATTATCTCTTCCTCCACCTGATCCACCAAGAAGTCTAGTGAATTCTTTCATAAGTAGGCCGGCTTTATTATTAATAAGCGCTTTTCCACTTACAAAAATTGCAACAGTTAAATCATTATCATTTCCTCCGACGAGAATAATGATAGAATCAGTGATTTTATTTTTTAAATCATCACCGATACTATTTAGTTCACTGACCTTTTTACCTTCTAGATATTTAGTTAAGAGTTTGTATCCTTTTACGTCTTTGAATTCATTTATGAGGTTTTTAGCGGTTAGACTCGTTAGTGAATCACTAACTTTTTGATATTCTTTTTTAAGATTTTCTTCTTCAATAATTCTAGCATTTAATCGATCTTTTATTTCATTGATAGATGAAGCGTTTAAAGTTTCTTTTACTTCATTAAGAAGTCGCACTTTATCTTTAAATAAACTATAGGCTCCTAGAGAAGTTCTCGCTTGGATACGACGCACTCCACTAGCGACACTTTCTTCACTTTCAATTGTAAACACTCCAATGTCTTTTGTGTTATTAACATGGCAACCACCACAAAATTCAATCGAATAATCGCCGAATTTTACAACTCTAACTTCATCACCATATTTTTCACTAAAAAACGCTTTAGCGCCCAATTTATTAGCTTCATCAATTGGTAAGACTTTAATATCAGCAGGAATAGACATAAAGATGAGGCGATTTACTTCTTCTTCAATTTTATTTAGTTCGTTTTCATTAATTTTTGAGTTGTGTGTGAAGTCGAAACGAAGGTATTCGCTACTAACAAATGAACCCATCTGTTTAACGTTTTCGCCTAAAACTTTATCAATAGCAGATTGAAGTAGATGTGTAGCAGAATGATTACGTTTAATTAGTTCGCGTTTATTGTGATCCACGACTAGTAGGAGCTCATCATTTATTTTGATAGTTCCTTTGAGAACTTTGACTTGATGGAGATGCTCTTTATTAGGAGCTTTTGTAACAAAAAGAACGCTCGCTAAGGTTGTATCAGACTTAAGTTCACCACTGTCAGAAACTTCTCCACCACTTTCAGCGTAAAATGTCGTCTTATCAAAGATAACTTCTCCTTCGTCATCAAGATAATCAACTTTTTGACCGTCTTTAAATAATCCAATAACTTTTGAAACTATTGGAGTATCATCGTAAGTGAATTCACTTTTTTCTTTAAAGTCTAATAAATCTTTAGATTGTTTATGCATACTTTGCGCGTCACTTCTTGCGTTTCTGGCTCTTTCTTTTTGTTTTTCCATCTCTAATTTAAAGCCTTCTTCATCAACTTCGACGCCGTTTTCCTGACATATTTCTTTAGTTAAGTCTAAAGGGAAGCCAAATGTATCATAGAGTTTGAAAGCTTCTTTTCCAGAAAGTGATTTTTTATTTAAGATTAGTTCACGAAGTATATTTTCGCCACTATCGAGAGTTTTTAAGAATTTTTCTTCCTCAGTCTTGATATTATTTTTTATTTCTTTTTCGTGAGTGAGTAGTTCTGGATAAAAATCTTTATTTATTGAGATTACTACATCGACAAGTTTATATAAAAACGCTTCATTAATTCCAATCTTTTTAGCGTATCTCATCGCACGACGGATTAGTCGACGTAAGACGTAACCTCTACCTTCGTTTGAGAAAGTCTCGCCATCGCTTAAAGCGAAGGTGACTGCTCTGATGTGATCGGCAATAACTCGATATGGAGTTTTAGTGTTTTCGTTATAATTAACACTCGCATATTTTTCAGTTTCTTTGATGAGAGGGAGGAATAAATCGGTTTCAAAATTTGAATCTGATTCTTGAAGGACTGAAGCAATTCTTTCTAGTCCTGCACCAGTATCGATATTTTTGCTTGGGAGTTCTTTATATTCACTACGAGGAATTCCTGGTTGAGCGTTATATTGAGAGAAAACAATCCCCCAAATCTCGATATAGCGATCATTTTCAATATCATCTTTTAGTAACTTAATACCTAAATGATTTGGATCATATTTTTCACCTCGGTCAAAGAAGACTTCGGTGTTTGGTCCTGCTGGCCCTTCTCCTATTTCCCAATAGTTTCCTTCTAGAGGAATTAAATGATCTTCTTTAACACCTTGTTTCATCCAATAATCGTGTGTTTCTTTGTCCATTGGGTTATAGGTGAAATATAGTTTATCAACAGGCATATCAAAATATTTCTTACTAGTAAGAATTTCAAATGCCCATTCGATTATTTCTTTTCTAAAATAGTCTCCAATTGAGAAACAACCAAGCATTTCAAAAAAAGTGTGATGTCTAGATGTATAACCTACATTATCCATATCATTCGTACGGATTGATTTTTGAACGTTTGTGATTCTTCTTGATGGAGGTACTTCACTACCATCCATGTATTTTTTAAGCGCTGCAACTCCAGAATTAATCCAAAGTAATGTTGGGTCGTTATATGGAATTAAAGACGCTCCTTTTTCGACGTGGTGACCTTTTTGTTTAAAAAAATCTAGCCACATATTTCTTATTTGATTTCCAGTTAAATATTTCATTGCTCTACCTCCAAAAAAATAAAAAATCGTCCCTAAGGAACGACTTAGCGCGGTACCATCCTTATTTGTTATTATTCAATAACACTCTTAATTAACATCCTTAACGCAGAATTACGTCGACTTTCATCGACTCCAAAGGAGTGGCCTGTAATAAATACTTCTTTCCTTTATCGGAGCAAAAAAAATATAACATAGCTTTATCAATAAGAAAATATATTTAACTAAATATCTTGATAAAATCGACTAAAATTTATATTTTATTTCTAAAATGAATGTTTTTTGAAAGTTTCACCCAATAAGGTAGTAGGAGGAGAAAATGAAAACGTTCTTTTTTTGTCTCTTGCACCAGAAAATATAAATAGCGATGGACTGTGTCCTTGCTTAATTTGTTTAATTATTTTATTCAAAGCGCTATAAAAGTCTGATTGAATAAAAAGATTAACTTAGTTGATTTACCTAAGTTAGTCAAAAAGCAATAAAATTTCAGCCTATAATCGACTAAATATCTATTCTTTTGTCATCTTTATAAACTTCGTCTATTGTTCCACTAGCGATCATAAGTCCATCTAAATTATAAAAGACAGCTTCTTGACCAGTTGTGACGGCTTTATAGTCCTCATAAGTAACGATAATTTCATCACCGATTTTATCAATAGTAGCAGGATGATCTTTTTGACGATATCTAAATTTAACTCCAACTTTTTGAGGAAATACTTCGTTTGGATTAATTATATTAAGTTTTCGTACAACGCATTTATTGGACATCAAATATTTTTCATTATCACCTCTAGTGACATATAGAATATTCTTTTTAGCGTCTTTTTTAACAATAAACCAACCTGATGCAGTTTCTCCGCTTATTCCACCTATGCCTAAGCCTTTATGTTGGCCTATCGTGTAATAATAGACCCCATTATGTCTACCAATAACTTTGTTTGTATCTATATCGACAATATCTCCTTTTTGAGCAGGAATATAATTTTTTAAAAATTCACGGAAATTTCTTTCGCCGATAAAGCACACTCCTGTGGAATCTTTTTTGTCAGCGATAACTAAATTTAGTTTATGAGCAATATCACGAACTTCTTCTTTTGAGATATCTCCTAATGGAAATAGACAAGATTTGATTTGCTTTTCATTAATTTGAGATAAGAAATATGTTTGGTCTTTATTTGTATCATAACATTTAGCTAGATAATATAAGTCGCCTTTTTTCACCTTTTTGGCGTAGTGGCCCATTGCAATTGTATCAATACCATTTTTCTTAGCAAATTCATAAAATGCATCAAATTTAATGTATTTATTACATAAAATATCTGGATTTGGTGTTCTGCCACTTTCGTATTCACTAATAAAGTAAGAAAAGACATGGTCCCAATATTCTTTGATAAAATCAACTCTTAAAAGTGGAATACCTAATTGATCAGCTACTTTTTTAGCGTCATCATAATCTTTTTCTTGAGGGCATTGATTATCATTAATTGTTGGATTACCTAAAAAATCATTATTAGCAAAAGCGTCCCAGTTACGCATAAAACAGCCGATTACTTCATAACCTTGTTCTTTAAGTAAATAGGCTGCGACCGCACTATCGACTCCACCACTTAGACCTAATAAAACTTTCATTATTTAAATAATTCCTCACTATCAAGCATAACAGTAAATGGTCCGTCATTAACTAAAGATACTTTCATATCTGCTCCAAATATACCTGTTTTTACCTTAAAACCTAATTTTATTAATTCTTCATTAAACAAATCATAATATTTTTTTGCTTTCATTGGCTCTAGTGCATCAACAAAACTTGGTCTATTTCCTTTAGTTAGAGAAGCGTATAAAGTAAATTGTGATACAGATAAGATTTCGCCGTTAATATCTTTTAAAGATAAATTTGTTTTCCCACTATCATCAGCAAATAATCTTAATTTTGATATCTTTGCTACCATTTTAGAGATGATGTCAACTGTATCAGAGGTTGTAAAACCAGTAAAAAGAAGATAACCGCGAGAAATCTCGCTTACTAACTTATTATCGAACTTAACATTCGCGTTATTAACGCATTGAATTAATATTTTCATTATTAATGAATATAGGCATGAACAGTTGGAGGAACATCGACGAATTCATCGACGATAACGAAGGCGTTTTCAATATCTTTGATAATATCATCATAATCATTTTTATTTGTGTATACTGTGCAAAGTAAATCGCCTTTATTAACTTTGTCGCCAACTTTTTTATTTAAGAGAATACCAGCAGACATATCGATGACATCGTCAAATGTTTCTCTGCCCGCTCCTAAGCGCATAGCGCTTTCGCCAATTTCAAGAGCTACAATTCGTTTAATATAGCCATCTTTAGACGCTTTAATTTCGATAATATTTTTTGAAACTTCAAACTTTTCAGGATGATCAATATAACTGACATCTCCACCTTGTTCAATTACTAATTGTCTAAGTTTTTCAAGAGCACTACCGTCACTAATGACTTTTTTAAGCATATTTATGCCTTCTAATTCGTTATTGACAACTTTAGCTTGTTCAAGCATAATCGCTCCACTTCTTAGACATAAATCAGTGAAATCTTTTGGGCCTTTTCCTTTTAATGTTGCAATTGCTTCTTTAACTTCAAGAGCGTTACCGACAGCAAGGCCTAAAGGTTGTTCCATATCTGTTAAGACTGCGCGTGTATCTCGGCCTAAAGCATTTCCAATGTTACACATTATATGAGCTAGTTCAGTTGCGGATTCAACGTTTTTCATGAACGCTCCATTGCCAAATTTAACATCTAGAAGAATGCAATCACTTCCACTAGCGAGTTTTTTTGACATAACCGAACTGGCGATTAAAGGTATTGATTCGACTGTACCTGTCACATCTCGAAGGGCATATAACTTCTTATCAGCGGGTACAAGTGAGCCAGTTTGACCGACAATTGCTAGTCCTATTTTATTAACTTGTTCAGCAAATTTTTCTTCACTGACATAGACATTAAGACCTGGAATTGATTCGAGTTTATCAAGTGTTCCACCTGTGTGACCTAGTCCTCTTCCTGACATCTTCGCGACTTTGACTCCGCAGGCCGCGACCATTGGTCCAAGTGCCAGACTAGTTTTATCTCCTACTCCTCCAGTAGAATGTTTATCTACTTTAATTCCTTTAATTTTACTTAGATCCATGACATCGCCAGAATGCTCCATTCTATCGGTTAATGTTACGATTTCTCGATTATCCATTCCTTTAAAAAGAATTGCCATTAATAATGCTGAAATTTGATAATCAGGTATCGTTTTATTTACGGTTCCATTGATAAAAAATGTTATTTCTTTGTCAGTTAAATGACCACCGTCACGTTTTTTAGTAATAATATCTACCATTCGCATTAAAAATACCTCATTAAAGAGCATACCACAAAATGCACAATAGATTAATCTATTTAAGAAAAGTGTACCACGAACTATAAATTAAATTTAAGGTAACAAAAAATTTATTTTTGCAATATGTATTGCAATTATAAAACGCATAATTGATCCTCTTATAAATGAGTCTATATGTACTTTAGTTTTGATATAAATCTTTTAGGAATTAATGGCGATAATTTCGCATTTTGTTAACTTCTTCTTGGATGATTATTAGATTTATCTAAAGCCCTTGATGTCTTCTTGTATCACTTATAGTTGATAAAACGCAAATTAAAAATAATATTAGCCACACAATATAGACGGTGTTTATTATAAATCAATGTATCAATTTAAATACTCATAAGATTTTCTATAGATTTAATTTATGATTGTTCATAGTAACATTAAAGATTTTAATTTAATAAGTATTAATTTTATTTATAATTTTGTAGATGGATTTAAGAGAAAATTTAAAAAGATATTTATCAAAAGAAGAAATTGATGATTTATTTAATTCATTTAATAAAAGTGAACAGAAAGGTTTTCTTTTAAATGAAAACAAACTTTCAAAGCAAGAACTTATAAAACTTTTTCCAAATGTAATTAGTCATAGTGTCGTTAAAAACGGATATTTATTTGATAAAAACACTTATGAATTAGGTAAAAGCATCTATCATGAAGCTGGAGCAATCTACATTCAAGATCCATCTGCTATGCTTGTCTCGTATTTTCTTTCTCCTAGTGAGGATGATGTCATTCTTGATATGTGTGCTTCTCCAGGAGGAAAAACTATTGGAGTCTCATTATTAATGCACAACAAAGGTCTTATTGTTGCGAATGATTTATCTAAATCTAGAGCCATAAATTTACTTAGTAATGTTGAAAGAATGGGGTTAGGAAATGTTATGGTTACTTCTTTGGACTTTTCCAAGATTTATAAAGATTATATCGAAACTTTTGATGCAATTATTTTAGATGCACCATGCTCGGGGAGTGGCATGTTTAGAAAAAGCGAAGAAATAAAGAAAGATTGGAGTGTTGATAAAGTTTATAAAAACGCGATAATTCAAAAAGAATTGATAAATATTGCTTATAAAATGCTTAAAAAAGGCGGGAAACTAATTTACTCAACATGTTCATATTCTTATGAGGAAGACGAAGAAATTGTTGATTATTTGCTCACAAATAGTGACGCAATAAGTGTTCCATTACCTGATTTTGAGGGCGAATATAAAGAAAAAAATCACCCAAATTGTGTTCACCTTTTTCCTTCTAAATTTATGGGAGAAGGTCAATTTATTGCCTTAATTAAAAAACCTGGTAAATTAATAAAAAGTAAAAATAATCAGATTGAAATTCATCGTAAAGTCACTTCAAAAGGAAATGCATCAATGGTTGAGAATTATTTATTAAATAGTGATAGATTAAGTAAATTAGCTAATCTTGCACTTAGACCAGGATTATTTATTTCCACTTCGATCAAAGATAAAACCATCCCTTCTCATCACTACTCACATTTCATTAATAGTAGCGACAAAATCATTAATTTAGATTATCAAAATATTAAGAAATATATTCGCGGAGAATCACTTAAAAATATTCCTTATGAAAATGGTTACTATTTTGTTAGCTAC
>CAVIPP010000018.1:4955-21803 GCA_963644615.1 Oscillospiraceae bacterium | reverse complement strand
CCAGGTTTACAAGCTCAAGTAGACTGGAAAGAGTCTCTTAAGATGATGAATAAATACGGGGAGATGTTCGAAATTAATATCTTCTTAATCATATTAGGATATTCACGAAAGAAATTTATTAAGCTAACACTTGATAGAAATCAAGACACGCTTATTAAGGCAATGATAAGTTCATTTAAATATTTCGAAGGAATTCCTAAAGAAATACTTTTTGACAATATGAAAACTGTCGTCAATAGAAGTAGAACGAATTATCAAAACGCAGTTATAAATGAAACGTTTTATCAATTCAGCAAAGACATGGATTTCGAAGTTTGGAGTTGCGTTGCTTATCGACCTCAAACAAAAGGCAAGGTTGAAGCATTAGCCAAACTAATGTCTCGATTGCAACCATACAATAAAGAATTTGAAACACTTGAAGATTTAGACGTCATCGTGAATAAGGTAATGAAAGAAATAAACGAGGAAAAATCACAGTCGACTGGCGAAGCACCAGATGTGAGATGGGCAAAAGAAAAAGAATATTTGACTTCATTGCCTAATCCCACGCTATTCGACGATTATCTTAGTAAACCAATAACAAGAATTGTCACCAAAGAGAGTATGGTCTCATTCAAGAAGAACAAATATTCTCTTAGCCCAAAGTATATAGGAAAAGTCGTTACTTTAGAAGAAAACAACGGCAAATTAAATATCTATTTAAATAAAGCAAAAATAGCAGAACATACTATTTCTAATAAGCTTTATAACTATTCGGAAAGTGACTATATTGAGATTCTTAAATCTGATGCTTTCAAATTCAAAGATCCCGAAGAAATCGAAAAATTTGCCAAAAAGCAAATGGCAATTTATGACAACATTTAAGGAGAAAGATTATGTCCTCTTATACTCAATTAGTTAATAATTTAGAACAACTTAGTCTCACGAAAATGAGAGAGATCTTGCCTTCTTATATTGATTTGGCTGTTCAAAATGAAAAATCGCTTGTTGATGTTATGAAAGAATTAACAGATCAAGAAATTGCATTTAGAGAAGAAAGAGCTCGCCAAATCAATTTAACAATCTCTCATTTTCCTTTTCATAAGACAATCAACGATTTCGATTTCACATATCAGCCTTCAATTAATAAAGCTCAGATTCTTGATTTAATGACGCTTAGATTTATTGAACAAAACGAAAACATTCTCTTTATTGGCACTTCTGGAGTTGGTAAAACTCATTTAGCCACCTCGATTGGCATGGAAGCTAGCAGCAAACGCTATTCAACATACTTTATTCATTTCAACACTTTAATGGAGAAGTTTAAGAAAGCTGCTCAAGAAGGAAGAATTGAATCTATTGTTAAGCATTATTCTAAATATAGAGTATTGATCATCGACGAGATTGGTTACTTGCCTATCGAAAAAGATGTGGCAAGTGGATTCTTTCAACTTGTTACAGCTAGATACGAAAAGAAACCAATCATCATCACGACTAATCAACCATTGTCAAAATGGGGCGATGTGTTTGGAGATTATACATTGGCAAACGCTATTGTTGATCGATTAGTTCATCATTCATCAATAGTTAAAATTACAGGACAATCCTATAGGATTAAAGGCAAAATGCTTTATGATGAGGAGGGCGATATGAGCTAACCTACAAAACTGACCGCCTTTTTTCTACATTTTTATCTTGCCATCTACAAATGTAATATCTCCAGAAGCATATCTAGGTCGATATGTAAACAAATTACTTTATTTACTCTTTTCGAAGTGAATTATAGTATATTGCCTTATTTAGTGAATATTATTTTTCTTTTTTTAGTTAAAGTTAGAATACCGCCATCATTCTGAAACTAAACATCATTTACTAAGTTCAATAGTTAGGAAATTTTCATGGGAGTTTATATCGTATATTGATAATTTATAAAGTATAAAAAAACAAAAAATATTGCTACGATTTGCCGATATATACTGATAAACATTAATAAGTATAATTTTTGGAATAGTAATTACATTCTTTTATTAATTAATTGTTAATAATGCTATAATTTTGAAGAAATTTATTAACCTAATTTTGGAGGAAATCAACATGGAAATCGCAATCTTGATTGTTTCAATATTATCGTGTGTATTACTTATTATTACTCTAATAATGGTACTCAAAAGTAAAAGTAAAAAAACATCAGCATTAAATGAAACCGATTTTAAAAAAATACGTGATTCCGTCAGTGAATCTATTGCGTCACTATCCTCTCCTATCAGCGATTTAATTGCTACTAAAAACGCTACAATGATGGAAAGAATTGATAAAAAAATAGATGAATTAAGTAAATCACAAGAAGGACTAACAAGATATTTTTCTATTTATAAAGATGAAACGAACAAATTACTAAATGACTCTTATGAAAAAACTAATAAATTATTGAATGATTTCATTAAGCAATATGGTCAAGATAACACTAAAGTAAAAGAAGAAATAATGGATAAGTTATCAACTGAGATAAAACAATTTAATGATAATGTTAAATCTACAATCGATGAATTTAATAAATCAATAAAAGAAAAATTAGATGAATTTAAGAACACTACTAATGAGTCGATGAAATCTCTCAGTGAATCAGTGAGCAAAAATCTAAGTGAAATTAGAACTGATAACAATCAAAAATTAGATAAAATCAATGAATCTGTTAATGAAAAACTTCAAAAAACACTAGAAGACAAATTATATAATTCATTTAAAAGTGTCATCGAAGGAATTGGTAACGTCAATAAAGCTGTCGGTGAAATTAAGGGAATCGCGACAGATGTTTCTTCACTTAAGAGTGTTTTGACTAATGTTAAAACTAAAGGAATTATGGGAGAAGTTATTTTAGGCAACATCATTAAAGAAATACTTACCACTAATCAATACGAAGAAAATGTTGTCACAAAAGTTGGATCAAATGAAAGAGTTGAATTTGCAATTAAACTTCCTGGAACAAAAGATTCAACCATTTATCTTCCAATCGATTCAAAATTTCCGTATGAACCATATTCGAAAATGCATGAATCAAATAATATTAATGAAATTGAGGAAGCGAAGAAACAATTCAGAAGTAATTTATTAAAATACGCAAAAGATGTTAACGAAAAATATATTGATGTTCCTAACACAACAGATTTTGCCGTCATCTTCCTTCCGCTTGAAGGATTATATTTAGAAGCCCTTAATATGGGCCTATTTGAAGAGATTCAAAATAAATATCGAGTTAACCTAACAGGACCTACAACATTCACCGCATTTATCAATTCTCTCAATATGGGATTTAAATCGCTTATGATCCAAAAGAAGAGTGCGGATGTATTCAAATTGCTCGGTGCCGTTAAAACTGAATTCAATAAATTTGCCGAAGCACTCGATAAAACACAAAAGAAAGTTAACGCTGCAGCAGATGAGTTAGATGAACTAGTCGGTAAACGCACACGAATGATGAATTCAAAGCTTAAATCAATTGAAGCATTAAATGAAGAGGAAACTCAATTATTACTTGAAGATAAAAATAATGACTAATGAAAAGAAATATATTTGGACAAATTGATTTAACAAAAGGAAAAGTAATGACGAATTTACTTATTTTCGTCTTACCTTTTTTCTTTACATATTTGCTCAATTCTTTTTATAGTGCGATTGACTTATTTTATATAGGTCAATTTTCTGATGTTTATAATGTCGCTGCTGTCAGCAGTGGCACGACAGTCATGTTCGCGGTCAATTCAGTCATTATGGGTCTTGCCACAGGTGGAAGCGTCATTATTGGGCATTATTTTGGAGCACGAGACGAAAAAGGCATAGAAGATTCAATCCGTAATTTTGTTATTTATATGTCACTAGTGGCAATAGGACTAACAATTATAATGCTCGCATTATCTTATCCAATTATGGTTTGGATGCAAGTTGAAGAAACGGCTCTACAAATAGCGCAACAATACGTTTTTATATTATCGTGTGGAATTATTTTATATGTCGGCTATATTACAATAAGTGCACTACTTAGGGGACTAGGTAATTCATTTGCGGGTCTTATCTTTGTTGGAACTGCAACAATCACAAACATCATTTTAGATTATGTCTTTGTCGTCGTGCTAAATAAAGGAGCAATTGGAGCAGCGCTTGCGACAGTTATCGGAGAAGGCGTCGCTTTTATTTGTGCCATCATTTATCTACTTATAAAGCGACTACCGTATAAATGTAAGATAAAAGATTGGCTACAAAGTAAATATCTTATCCCAATTATTAAGACTGGATTACCAGTCGCCATTCAAGATGGACTAGTAGTCGTCTCTTTTGGAATTGTTTTAGCAGCCCTATCAGTTAGAGGCGCACTATATACAGCGACAGTTGGAGTCACTGATCGAGTGACGAGTTTTGGATTTGTGCCACTTAGCGCACTTGGATGCGCAATAAGTACTTCGACGGCGCAAAATATGGGCGCTAATAGGCTTGATAGAGTTAAAGAATATGTCAAATGTGGGTTAGTAATTTCTTCGATTGCTTCTTTAATAATTGGTGGTTTGTTAATGTTAATACCCGACAAATTAGCGTCTATCTTCGCCGCTAATCAAACTGAGACAATTGCTTTAGCAACCAATTATATTCGCTCGACAGGACTCGATATATTTGTCTGTGGTCTTATTTTCCCACTTAATGCTGTTTTTATCGGATCAGGACATACATTTTTTGCAATGGGACAAAATTTAGGTTCAACATTTTTGATTAGAGTTCCATTTGCCTTACTTACTTCGTTATTGTTTAAATGCGATATGTTTGTGGTCGGCTTATGTTATCCACTTAGTTCACTATTTTCATTAATGCTATGCATTATTTATTATTTCTCATTTAAGTGGGTTCATACAAAACTCATTAATAAAAAGGAAGAATTATGCGAAGAATAATATTAACGGTAATGTGCATGGTCTATAAAGATGATGGATCATTTCTAGTAATTAACAGAACAAAAAAAGATTGGCCTGGATTGACTTTTCCTGGTGGACATGTTGAAGAAAACGAAACATGTGAAGAAGCTTGTAGACGTGAGATGAAAGAAGAAACAAATTTGGAAGTTACTTCTTTAGAAAATATGTCTCATATTGAGTGGCTAAACCTCGATGATGATGTTAGACATTTTGCCGTGCTTTATCGCACAAACAAATTTAAAGGTGAACTTAAATCATCACGTGAAGGAGAAATCTTCTTTATAAAAGAAGAAGATATTAAAAATTATCAACTAAGTAATGATTTTATAAAAATTTATAATTTGTTAAGAGGTAAGAAACAATAATTTATTGACTTAAATATGCTTCATATAAACTATGAACATAATCACTAATTTCTTGTGTGGTTTTATCTTTGATATCCATAAAAGGAATCACTTCAAGAACATCCATATCTACATTAGTGCGCTTAAAAGGCCAATTTTTATGAATAAGATTATTATTTTTAAATCCGATGACCACAAGTGGAGTTTCTCCTTTTTTAGCGACATTGAACGCTCCGGCGCGGAAAGGCAGAAGTTTAGCGTCTAGTGACCTAGTTCCTTCAGGAGAAATACAAATTGAACCATAACCTTTCTTAATATAACTAATAGCTTTTTCAATCGCTTTAGCGCCTTCAACATTATTTGCTCGATCAATTTGAATATAACCAGCTTTATGAATAAATGGACCAGTGATAGGTATTTTTATATTGCCTGGTTTAGTAATACAGATAATTTTATCTTTAGCTAATTTATCCATAATTAACATCGGATCAAATCGAGAGGAATGGTTATAAACAATCGTATATGGTTCATCATGAGGAATAGTATTTAGTCCACTTTGGTGAACTTTTATGTTTGCGAGAATATTGATTTGTTTAACAACTTCACTAACTAAAAATCGAGCGAATGGATCAGGTTTATTGACTTCTTTTTTAGTATTAATGAATAAAGAAGCAATAAATAAAATAATTAAAATAATTCCGAAATAGAGCAAATATAAGATTGGTAGAGCAATAAATGGAATAAACAATAAATAATATAGTTCATTAGCGATAAATAAATAAAATAGCCCACTAGAGCTTAATATAGATAAAACTACAAGAGTTATTGTTAGAGTCATATTAATATGCTTTTGCAAAAAAGACGACTTTCTTTGCCTTTTTACCACACACTGGACAAGTATCATCAAAAGGCATTTGATCAAAAGGAATACAACGCGCTGTCGCTTGATAAAGTTCTTTGATTTTATTTTCACAAGCTTCATCTCCGCACCACATCACTTTTGCGTATCCGCCTTTATCTAATGCCTCTTTAAGTTCGTCGAGTGTTCTAACTTCGGTCGTGTGATCAAGTAGATATTGGAAAGCTTTTTGATACATTTCATGATGAATGGTATCAAGAAGTTTGTTTATATTCTTAATAACATCTTCTTCTTTAACAGTGATTTTTTCACCTGTATTACGTTTAGCAAGAACAACTACTCCATTAGAAATATCTCTTGGTCCAACTTCGAGTCGAAGTGGGACACCTTTCATTTCGTATTCAGCATATTTCCATCCAGGAGTGTGATCGCTATCATCTAATTTGACTCTGATTCCAGCCTCATTTAATAAATTAAAATATTCTCGAGCCTTTTCTAAGACACCACTAACCTTCGAGGCAACTGGGATGATGACGACTTGAATAGGAGCAATCTTTGGTGGAAGTACGAGTCCATTATCGTCACCATGAACCATAATTAAAGAACCAATTAAACGAGTGGATGCACCCCAAGAGGTTTGATATGGATTTTCTAACGAACCAGTTCGAGATTGATATTGAATTGAGAAAGCTTTAGCAAAACCATTACCAAAATAATGTGTTGTCCCACTTTGGAGAGCCTTTCCATCTGGCATAAGCGCTTCGATGGAATATGTTTCAAGCGCTCCAGCAAATTTTTCTTTATCAGTTTTAACACCTTTTACAAAAGGAATTGCGAGCATATCTCGACCTAATGAATCATAAATTTCAAGCATTCTTAAGGCATCTTTTCGAGCATCTTCACTTGTTTCATACATTGTATGACCTTCTTGCCAGAGAAACTCACTACCTCGAAGAAATGGACGGGTAGTCTTTTCCCATCTAACGACGGAGCACCATTGGTTGTATCGTTTTGGTAAATCGCGATAAGACTTAATTATTTTTGCGTAATGTTCACAAAATAGTGTCTCACTAGTAGGGCGAATAATTAGTTTGTCGTCGAGATCGTTATTCCCACCTTTCGTAGCCACTAAACATTCAGGAGCAAAACCTTCGACATGTTCTTTTTCTTTGTCGAATAGTGATTCAGGTATAACAAGTGGCATATAAACATTTTCAACACCAACTTTTTTAAATTCTTTGTCTAAATATGATTGAATTTGTTCCCAGATTGCATATCCATAAGGACGATAGACAATAAATCCTTTCACGGACGAATAATCCATTAGTTCAGCTTTTAAGCACACATCAGTGTACCACTGAGCAAAATTTTCTTCTTGTCTAGTTATTGATTCATTTTTATTTTCCATATTTATCTCCCTGACTTTCTACTATTTTCCTAATTTTTGTAATTGATTTTGGTGGAACTGGTAAGAGCATTTCATTTCCTTCTGCAATTGAATCAGAAGAGATATTGCCTAGACCAATTCGAATTAATAATTCAACATTATCCCAATTGACAACGTTTGTGGTAATAATTGTTTTGTTGTTATGTAATAGTTTTTCAGCAAAAACCCTGAGATTAGATAATTGCTTTTGTCCGTTTTTATCTGTGAAAGAATACGGCGCATTAATAATATAATAATCAAAGACTTGATAAAATGATTTTGAGAAAGGTTGTTCGTAATCATCAAACTGGAGTGCAACTTCATAACCTTTAGCTTTAAAATTACGAACTACTTCAACAATATTAGTTTCATCGTAAGAAATAAGATGGGATATTTCGGTGTGATAAAAGACAAGGACGATATGACTTTCTTTAATTTTTTGAATATATGAGAAAGTACGTGCAACATAGATTCTTTCTTTGTAAGAAATCGGGAAGAATAGTCTAAGTGAAACACCATCTTTTTCTTGAATATATCTAGATATACCTTTTTTAGCTATTGAAGAGAATAATTCCTTATCATCACCAGTCTTAATAGCGTAGTTCTTAAGTGATTTTATCGATTCAAAAATATTGTTTTCACTAGGATTAACTGATAATTCATAACCCATGACACGACCTTTTTCTGAGTTATAAACAGGGCGATATTTATAAGTTAATTTGTTGTTATGAATAATCCGCTCAACCTCAGTACGATAAATGTTTTGTTCATTGGATATTTCAAGTCCACGATCTGGGTCATACCAACAAATTTGCTGTTCACCATCCTCAGATAATTGAGCAGTTGAAATAACAGCAGCAATTATTTTTTCAGCATCTTTTGGGAATGTCTTATTACTTACAAGAGAAAACAAAAATGATATTTCATCAGAAAATGCTGAAATAGTGAGAATTCTATTAATATAAGATTTAAGTTCAGTGATTAATCGAAGAGTTTGAGAATTAGTCGCTAAATCTAAATCAGTAATAATAAGTGTACGAGGTGAATAATCCATTATTAATCGTCTCGATGTAGCGTAATTTAAAATAAAATTTTTCACTTGTGCATAAGCTAGACGAGGGAATTCTTCTTTTCTTTGTTCAGGTTTTTTATAAAATAGATCAATAGCGAATGTCGCGCCCTTCTTATAAGATGAATTAGATATAGCTTTGCTGAATGCTTCTTGAGAAGAAAAATGAAGACTCTTTTGGTTCTTTTTATTTTTTGAATTATGAATTCTAAGCAAGTAGCTTTCGAGATGAATTATTTGATTTTCATAATCGATTTTTTGGACTTGGAGAATAGAATAGACGAGTCTTTTTTTCTTTCGTTCAATGACATTAATTTCAAGATAATCATTAACATTAGATTTTATATCAAGCAAGTTACCAACCCATTTAATAAGGCCAATTCTGCCTTCGGAGGCAAATTGATTATAAAAATCCACGATAGAAGATTTTTTCATTTGCTTTAGGGAGGATTTATTAAAATAGGTGAAGAAATCATCTTTTATATTTAAGACATAAATTCTAACACTCGATGAATATTCATCTAAAAATGTGGCATATTTTTTCTCGCCATGATGAAAAAGAATATTGATTAGAACAATGATTAAAATAATAACTAAAATGGCTATTAGTATAACTATTAGCCAAATATGATTTATGTTGTCAAAAAAAGAACTTAAAAAATTCACAAAAACAATTATACACATTTCTAACTTTTTATCAAACGCGCAGGTGCGTAAATGTGCATAAAATATAGATTTTCACAATATTTTTATCGTGCTATAATTCATTTGTTTCGGAGGAATACCCAAGCGGCTGAAGGGGTCGGTTTCGAAAACCGATAGAGGATGCAAGTCCTGCCAGGGTTCAAATCCCTGTTCCTCCGCCAGAAAAAACTAGATTTAATCTAGCTATGAGTGGAAACACTCTTTTTTATTAGAATTTTAGAGATTTTCAATTTATTATCGAATTGGTCGCTGATAAAATCGACCATAAACTTGCATTAATGCTGTTACAGAGATGAATGAATTTGGGTCAAGTTGTTTAGCGACACGAAGGACTTCTTTAAGTTCAATAGAAGAGACGACCATGTAAATAATTGTGTGTTCGCTGTCAGAATATGCACCTTTACCATTAACGATTGTCGCACCATGAGGGATGTTAGCGATGAGCATTTTTGGTAGTTCTTTAATATTTGTTATTATTTGAACTTGAAATTTCTTATTTCGATTATTGATTAAATCAATTATAAGCATGACAACAATTAAATAAACAGATGAGAATAACGCTAGTGCAAAAGCCATTTGCCAACTATTTAATACTATTGTATTACCATTAAGAGTGAATGTCTCAGTTTTACCAGAAAGACCATTAATAATTGAATAAGACAGGACGATACAAGCATTAATTAGAACATTATATTTTCCAACTGAAGTAGATTTACGAATTGAAATGTAATAAGAAATGATGTCAAATCCACCTGCTGATGTGTCAAATTTAAATGCAATTGCGCTACTAAGGCCGGTGCAAACTCCAGCGAAAAGTGCTCGAGAAAGCATGCCACCATTTTCAGAAACAAAAGCACTGATAGGTGCGATAAACTCAGTAATTTCAGTCGATGAAGATAGCAAACTTGAGAATAAGAAAACAAACGCAACATTAACTAGTGAACAAATGGCAAATCTTAGTCCAATACCTTTGAACGCTAGCACGATGAGAGGTATGTTAATTAGGATATAAAAAAATGGATATAGCCTAATTCCAAACCAATATACTGGAGTGCCATGATTAATAAGAGTTATAAGTTGTTCGATAGTTTGTCCTAAACCTGATGAGCCACCACTAACAAATGAATGGAGATTAACAGCATCAGTTGGAGTAGGTGTCATAAAGACAGCGAGTCCAAAAGCGAGGATAAACGCTGAGAGTATTGACATGAAAATACAAATACCCCAATCGATGGTGTATTTCATCCAAACATGATCCCAACAGAAATTATCAAACGATTGACGTAAACTACTTTTTTTCGACATCGGGAATAATTTTAACATTATATCTATAAAAAAATAGTGGAAAGTGTAAAATATTAAGGACTTTAATTTTCAAATTTTTGAGATTAAGTTTTTGTTGAGTCTATATTTATATAGTGATAAAATACATTCGCTATCGCTTGAAGGAGGTAGTTAATTATGGTCGTATTAAGTGCAATCGGTGCATTCTTTGCAAGAATCTGGAGATGGATTAAAGAAACAGCTTGGGTCCAACCTTTGCTTATCGTTGGTGTCATCTTTGGCGTAATTTTCTCAATTCCTTCAATTGTCAAAGGTATCGAAGCCCTCTCTAATAATATTAATTCTAGTGAAGCATATTACCATAAATTTGAAAAATCACTCGTCAATGGCAAAAATTCTGAAGCCGATAAATTAACCGCTAGCATTTATAGTGCTATGGAAGATAATAGCAAAAAAGAAAGTGTTAGAAATGAATTAGGTCAAAAATTCTTCCTTGTGTATGCCTCTGATGATTGCACATCATGCGCAGAAGCACGTGAAGGTTTTGAAACACTTGAAAACAATTTCTCAAACTTTGTTAAAGACACAACTGCTGGATTTAAGATGTATACAATCTTCACTGATGAAGTTACAGATGATACAACCACTAATGAAACAGCATTTGTTAAATATATGGATCGTAACGCTGCGTTTTTAGAAGAAGCTGCCGGTGTTGGTTATTCAACAGACTATTATATTAATGGCAAAATTACTGATACTGACCTTGAATATGTTGAGCAATGTGATCCAACAAACTTCTTAACACCAACAATTTTCTTAGTTGATTTAACTGATAAATCTCCTACTGTTGGTGTCAGCGAAATTATGTTTGGTGTCACCGGTGACACAAACGTTGCAAAAGCCCAATTATTAGCGGATTGCTGGCAACACACTGGTGATTTCTCTAGTGAAACTAATTAATAAATAATATATAAAAAGATAAAAGAACTCATCTGATTTGTGAGTTCTTTTTTTAATATTCTACATTATTTAGATTTATACATTCTAATGACAGAAGCGGGAACTAATTTTGAAATATCAACACCGTTTTCATATAGTTCATTAACGGCACTACTAGAAATAAATGCTTTTTCGTTATGTGACATAAAGAAGACACAATCAATTGAATCATCAATGTATTCATTTGCGGCTGCAAGTTGAAATTCATATTCAAAATCACTGACCGCTCTTAGTCCACGGATCATATGAGTTGCATTAATCTTTTTTGCATATTGAACACTTAATCCACTCGTGGAATCAACACTGACATTTTTTAAATCTAAATCATGAATAGCTTCTTTTATCATTTGAATTTTTTGAAAAGTGGTAAATCGAGCGTTCTTATTTACATTATCAGCAACTAAAATAACGACTTCATCAAAAACTTTTAAAGATCTTTTCAGAATATCAATATGTCCATTTGTGATTGGATCGAAACTTCCTGGGTATATCGCTTTTTTCATACTAAATCATTTCCTTAAAATATATATTTTTGTACAACTGTATTTATATTTTTTTATTTTTACAAAATTAGAAACATCGAATTTTAGTTCTCTATCAGATTCAACAACAATTATTGAATGATTATTTAATATATTACTTTTTAATAAATTATCTATCAATAATTCATAATCACATTCTTTATAAGGTGGATCGATAAAAACAATATCAAATTTATCTTTGCTATTAAAAATAAATGTTGAGGAATCCATAAGTAATATATTCGCTTGATCCATAACACCTAACGTGCGTGCGTTTTCTTTTATAGAAGTAATAGCTAAGTCAGAAGAATCCACGAAAGTTACAAATTTAGCGCCTCGAGAAAGTGCTTCAAAACCATAAGAGCCACTGCCTGCATATAAATCGAGAACATTTTTATTTGTAACATCAAAACCAAGTGCTGAAAAAACACCTTCTCGAACTCTATCCATTGTTGGTTTTGTTTTATCTGTAGATGGAGTTAATAATAATCTAGACCTAAATTTGCCACCACTAATCCTAATCATTTTCTTTACACGATTTCTTTCTAAAATCCGAAAACAACTCTTTGTTTATATTTTCATATAACATTCTAACTTCTTTATATGCTTTGTTATATTGTTTAACAATTTCCAAACTATCTAATTTAAATTTAATTTCATATAAAGCTTTTTGAGCATTTTTAACTTCTTTTGAATTATTATCAAATAATTTTAAAGCGTTTTCGTATTCGAGTGCTTTTATATCCTTTTGATAAGCTAATTTCATAACTTCTTCATCACATGATAGTTTTTCATCAAGTATATTAAGTTGTTTGATTCTCTCGTCGTTTTCGATAGCGATTTTTAATTGAACCAACTTGTTATATAAAGCTATATCCATAAGTCTATATTAACAAATTTGTATCAAATATGATACAATTTTAAGGTATGGAAAAATATTTTAAGATTGTCAAAGATAACGCTTTATCTTTAAGAAGTAAGTCAAATGAAATTAAAGATCCAAATAACGAAGAGGTAATTTCTTTAGTAAATAAAATGCACGAATATTTACTAGCCTCACAAAATAAAGAAATAGCAGAAAAATATAAATTAAGAGAAGGCGTCGGATTAGCGGCTCCTCAAATAGGTAAAAACATTAATGCAATAGTTGTCTATTATAATAATGAAGATGAAAAAGGTAATATCATTGAAACAATAGATCACCGTTTAATCAATCCAAAAATAATATCTGAATCAGTTCGTGAATGTTACCTACAAGGTGGCGAAGGATGCTTATCAGTAGATGAAACTCATGAGGGATATGTCTATCGAAAATATAAAATACAAGTTAAAGCATTTGACGCACAAACTAGAAAAGAAGTTATTATAACCGCGAGAGGGTATGAAGCAATTGTCTTGCAACATGAGATAGATCATCTAAATGGCATTCTTTATTATGACCATATCGATAAAAATGATCCATTTAAGATTAAACAAGACGCTATTAGAATTTAATTATTGTTAGAAAATATAATTGATATTTTTTAAAAAGTTTAAATTAAAAAAAGCAATAAATAAGACCAAATAAACAAATATATCAACTGCAATTAAGATAAGCAAAACAAGGTTGATAGGTCTTGCGATACGTGCAAAAACACGATATGGGAGTGACATGTTTGAACAGATTTATTTGCAAAAACAAGACCAATAATTGGTAATGGTAAGGCAATTAAATTCAATATAAATAAAGCCAAATAAGAGAGTTGCAGGAAAGTTTGTATAATTTGATTTTTTAGTCAAAATTAAAAGCCATAACCTTATAATATTTTTTGTTAAGACCTTTCATTTTTCTTTCCACCCTTTTTCAAATGATAAATTGGAATTAGGTGGAAACAAATTACGCCATAATCACAAATTAAAGATTTTTTATTGTAAAAAATAATTTTTTAAATATAATATTTGTGCTTAGACAAATAACGAATATAATTCATTATTTTTGGAGGCTAATATGGAAATAGCAAACTCGCCAATTTCTATTTATGCTTTGGGTGGATTATGCGAAGTAGGAAAAAATACATATTGTATCGAAAGCGATTCATCAATAATTATTATTGATGCTGGCGTACGATTTCCTGAAGCAAATTTACCAGGTGTAAATTATGTAATACCCGATTATTCAAAACTTAGAAATTCAAGACAAAAAGTTAAAGCATTATTTATCACTCATGGTCATGAGGATCATATCGGTGGTATTCCTTTTCTAATTCAAAATATTCATATACCAGTTATATACGCACCAAAATTAGCAGCGGCACTTATCAAGCGAAAACTCGCTGATATGCGCATTAAGGAACCTGTTAACATTGTTGAATATGATTCCGATAGTGTTTTTAATGTCGCCGAATTTAGAGTTTCATTTTTTTATGTTACTCACTCGATTCCTGATGCATATGGAATATGCGTGGACACTCCTGAAGGAAGAATACTTCACACAGGTGACTTTAAAATAGATTTAACACCTGTAGGGAAGAAAATAGAACTAAATAAAATTGCAAAACTGGGTAGTGAAGGTGTTGATTTACTTTTAAGTGATTCAACAAACGCTGAAATCGAAGGCTATACACCAAGTGAGACAAATGTTCTCCGTTCAATAAGAGAAATTTTTGATAACACTCCTGGCAGATTAATCCTTTCAACATTCTCCAGTAACATTTCGCGAATACAACAAATTGTCCAAGTTGCGGTCGAACATAATCGTTATATCGCTATTGTTGGCCGATCGATGGAATATGTTGTTGAGGTTGCTAGACAACTTGGTTACATCAAAATACCAGATAAAAATATTATTCCAATTGGCGAAATAAATAAGTACCGTTTGAATGAAATTTGCATTTTATGTACTGGTTCACAAGGTGAACCGATGGCGGCTCTTAGTCGAATCGCTAATGGCGAACATAAAGAAGTACGTATCATTCCTGGCGATACAGTTGTCTTTTCAAGTAACGCTATTCCAGGTAATGGTGCGCTCATCGAAAAGGTTGTTAACAAATTAGTTAGAGCAGGTTGCGAAGTTCTTACAAATTCTGTCTTATTTGCAGTCCACTCCTCAGGTCACCCATCAAAGCAAGAATTAAGGCTTATGCTAAGACTTGTAAATCCTAAATATTTTATGCCAATACATGGCGAATATCGTATGTTAAAATTACACGCTGATATTGCTGAATCCTTAGGAATTGATAAAGATAACATCTTTGTCATGGAAAATGGCGATTCAATCGAATTATATAATCACACTATTAAAAGAGGCATACATTTTAGTGCTGAACCAGTCTATATTGATGGTAATGATATCGGTGGATTATCTAGTGCTGTCATTAAAGATCGAGAAATCCTTAAGCAAGACGGTTTAATTTCAATTATTGTAGGTATTAATTCAAGAACAGGTGAAATCATAGTTCCACCACATGTCATTACAAGAGCTTTCTCTAGCGAAGACGATACATTAGTGAATGACATTGAAGTTTTGACCAATAAAATGTTAGTCAAATTACTAGCGGAGAAAACTACATTTAGCGAAATTAAAACTAGCATCAAAGATTTAATTTCAAGATTTGTCGCCAGAAGAACCGAAAGGAAGCCAATGATTATTCCGGTAGTCATGGATCAAAAATAAAATGCTTATATTAGCGAGTCAATCTCCAAGAAGAAAAGAATTATTAAAATTAATCACTAACGATTTTGTTGTTATTCCTGCTGATATAGATGAGCATATCCATGTCAGTAATGAAGAACTTCCCGCTAGAGCATCTAAATTAAAAGCTGAGGCTATCAAAAAAACTCATCCAAACGATGATGTTCTTGGTTGTGATACAGTTGTTATTATCGACGGCGAACTTCTTTGTAAGCCAAGAAATAAAATAGACGCTTATAACATGCTAAAAAAATTAAGTGGAAAAAAACATGTCGTCATTTCTGGCTACACTTTCATTAAAGGTGACAAAATAATTAATAGATCAGTTAAAACCTATGTTTATTTTAATGAACTTAGTGACGAATTAATCAATAAATATATTGAAAGTGGTTCTCCGATGGATAAAGCTGGAGCCTATGGCATTCAAGACAAAGAATTTAATCTAGTAAATCATATCGAAGGTAGTTTATATAATGTCATTGGACTACCTGTTGAAGATATAAAAGAAAACTGTTTCTAATGAAACAGTTCTTTATATATTTTTGAACAGTCTTTTTTAATTACTAATGTTATTTTATTCGACATTTTAATAAGCGAATCAACACCATTTTCATTTAATTTTCTTTCATCAACAACATCATAATTTTGAAGTATTAAAACAATTCGTGAACCGTTTAGTGAATGGCTTATGATGTTATCCATCCCTCCTAAAGCATCAATTATTTTTGAACTATTTTCAGATGCTGCTGAAGTAATAGACACATATGAATCTGGAGTCTTTTTTCGTTTGATAAGTGCAATTACAAATAAGATAACGACAACTAAAAAAACGATTCCGGCAACAATAAAAGCAATATACATTCCATAGGAACGTAGCCATTCATTAAATGCATCGGTTTGAGGATCTTTATCTAAAAACATATTAATTTCCTTTTGTTAACTTTTTTATAATATCATAAGATAATCTTATGAGCAAAAATATTGAAAGAGAAGAAAAAGCCCTTGTAAACAAAAATGAGTACGAAGCATTAATT